>JAYTNY010000230.1:0-2775 GCA_043748055.1 Roseobacter sp. | reverse complement strand
CGTGAATGACAAAGCGCGTCGCGCTCATGCTGCGTTGTAATGCGGCATCCTCGCGCAAGAGGTTCTCAAATACCGCTCGCTCGCTTTCGCTCAGTTGTTCATCTACATAAGCGGATATCAATTCGTCGTGGGTCATGTTTGGGATTGGGAATTAGGGATTAGGGATTAGGGAGTAGTGATTGAGTGCAGCTAATCACCATTCCCTAATCCCTAATCACTTCTTAATGACGGTATTCCTCCGGCAACAGTTCCGGCTGGCTCAGCAGGTAACCCCTCAGCTTGGCGCGGGCGCGGCTGAGGCGGCTTTTGACGGTGCCTAAGCTCGTCTGCATGGCGTCGGCAATTTCTTCGTAATTCAGGTGTTGCAGGTCGCTTAGCACAAATGCGGCGCGTTGGTCGGGTGGCAGCAGACGCATGGCGTGTTCGATGTGATGGCGAATATCGGCGCGCTCGATGGCGTCGGCGGGGTTCTCGTCGGTGGAAGGCAGAAATTCATTGGAGCCGGGTTCGGTATCGCTATCGTCACCTTCACTTAGGCCTTCCAGTGAGGTGGCCGGGCGGCGTTTGTCGTAACGTAACTTGTCGAAACAGGCGTTGGTGACGCTGCGCAACAAAAAGCTCTTGAACGAACCTGTATTAGAAACGTTACGAAATTCTTGGATATGTTTGAAGGCGGAGATAAACGTATCCTGTGTCGCATCTGCCGCTGTGGCCTCATCACCCAAGATGCGGTACGCGACGTTGTAGACCTGCGATTGATAGCCCAACACCAGCGTGTTGAACGCATCCAGGCCGCGTCGTCCGCCGCGTTGGGCATCGGCTATTAGCGCAGGCTCGTCCATCAAATTGAATTAGACACGACAAGAGACTGTATGCGGGGTGGTTTTGTTCCGTAGGGGCATTGCATGCAACGCCTCTACCGGGATGCAACAAATTGCATGGGTTAAACTGCTACGCATGTTTGTTTTCCGCAAGCGCGCACACAAAACACGTGTACGTGCGATCTCGTCGGCAATGTCGCTGGCAGTTGCCTTACTCACTCTCGCACTCGCGCTCACCGCTTGCGGAATTCCTGCCGAACCGTTGCCCGAACCCAAGCCGCTTCAATCCAGCATTGCAACGCCGGGCGTGTTGGTTGCAACCAATACGCCCATCACACCGGTTGCGGTGCAGGCGGCAACCCTCGCCCCATCAGCGACTGCCCCAGCCGTGCCGCTTGCACCTACGGTGGCTGTTCCTACCGTTGCTACAACATCGCTTCCATCGGCGACTGTTAACCCCGATAGCCCAAAATTAAAAGCAACAGGCACCCTGGCGACAACGCTGACCCCCACCACAGACCCTAATGCAACGCCGACGCCCACCGTCAGCAACCCATCCGGCCTGGGCACGTTTCTCACGTCCACATCGGTGGTCGGCACCATTACGGCGTTGGCGGCCACGCCCACTTACCCACCCACCGATGTGCCGCGCGTGCGGCGCAAGCCCGTCGTCATCGGGGCAGCGGGGGATGCCGTACCGCCGACCACCGTGCCCGATAAAACCGGCATCAACGTGCAGAATAAATCGCAGCGCGTGTTCCCCAAAGGCCCAGCCACGTTAACAATTAAGACCAAGCCCAACGTAGCCTGCGAACTCAGCAACATCCGCAAGAACGAGCAGGGCAAAGATGTGTTGGAGCCGATCAGCAGCGGCAGCGCCAAGACCAGCGGCAGCGATGGCGTCATCGCCTGGATTTGGAGCGTAGACGGCGACGAACCGCTGGGCAGCATGACACTGGTCATTGATTGCCGCACGGTAGGTGTGAAACAAGTGACGATGGATGTGGCGAAGTAGTGGTTGGGGATTGGTGAATGGTGATTGGCGAATGAGTGACTTGGCGCGCGATAACCTACTCGACCACTACGAGAACCCGCGCCACCACGATGCGTTGGGGCAAGTGGATGGCGTGTTCGAGGACAGCAACCCAATCTGCGGCGACCGCGTGCGCATCGAGGTGCAACTGAGCGACGACCAAGCTGCGCTGGCCGCTGCGGCGTTCACGGGCGATGGCTGCATCATCAGCCAGGCTACCACCTCCATGTTGTTGGATGACTCGGTCGGCAAGCTGGTCGCCTCGATTAACGAGCTTGAGCCGCAATACGTCCTCAAACTCATCGGCGTGCCGCTTACGGCCCAGCGGGTGAAGTGCGCGTTGCTGTCGTTCAAAGTTCTCAAAGGCGCGTTGGCCGATGCACAAGTTCGCAAGAACATGCCACTTGCGTAATTTGTTTCAATTTTCGGGAAAGTGATTTAATCTGCGGCAGAATTTTTTATGCGTTGCCTCATCATTTCAGATATCCATGCAAATCTAACGGCCTTTGAAGCGGTGCTGGCCGATGTAAAGCGAAAAAATGTGACCTTTGACATCGTGTGGTGTTTGGGGGATGTGGTGGGCTATGGCCCCGACCCTAACGAGTGCATCGATTTGTTGCGCACCTTGCCGCACGTCTGCCTGGCGGGCAACCACGATTGGGCGGTGCTGGGCAAATTAGACCTGGAGACCTTCCACGAAAACGCAGCCTATGTGGTGCGCTGGACCCAAGAGCATTTGACCCCGCAAAACTTGACCTACTTGAAGGCGCGGCCTTCGCAATTAGAGCAAGGCGACTATCACCTGGTGCATGCCAGCCCACGCGAACCGATTTGGGAATACATTACCGATGTGAACGTAGCCGAGGACAACTTTGGCCTAATGCACGAGCCATACTGCCTCGTGGGTCACACGCACGTGCC
>JAYTNY010000229.1:0-7804 GCA_043748055.1 Roseobacter sp. | reverse complement strand
CCCCCGCGACGACAACGCGCCGTGGTGGCGGTTGCAAGGCCCCAATCAATGGCCCGCCCCATTGTCTGAACTGCGCGAGGTGGCGCTGCGTTATCAAGCTGCTGCCACCGCTGTAACCATTCGTTTGGTTCATGCGTTCGCCATCGCCCTGGGCCAGCCGGAAGATATTTTCGACATCGTCTTCACGCCCGACCCGCAGCAGTTGCTCAAGGTCATCCGCTATCCGGGTCGGGATTTAACCGAGGGCGACCAGGGCGTGGGTGCGCACAAAGACGGTGGCTTTGTGACCTTGCTGTTGCAAGACGAGCAAGCAGGCTTGCAGGTGCAGCACAAAGGCGAATGGATGGATGCGCCGCCCGTGCCAGGCACCTTCGTCGTCAACATCGGCGAGTTATTTGAGTTGGCATCGAATGGCTATTTGCGCGCTACCTTGCACCGCGTGCTTACACCGCCGGCAGGCACAGACCGGCTCTCGGTGCCGTTCTTCTTTGGGGCACGGTTGGATGGGACGATTCCGGTGCTGACGCTGCCGCCCGACTTAGCTGCTGGCGCGCGCGGCCTCACCCAAGACCCCATGAACCCCATGTTCCGCGAGGTAGGCCGGAACCAACTCAAGAGCCGGCTGCGTTCCCATCCCGATGTGGCTCGCCGCCATCATGCCGATTTGTTGGAGAAGTTTGCGGCAACTTAGAACCTATCCCAGTAGGAGCAGGTGCCTGTCACCCGCTGCTTTGGGATGACCTGCCCCAGACCCAGGTCGCAGTGGTTATCCAACGTGCGCACGACCATTTGCAACAACAAGCAGCACAAATCACCGACGAAGCGATGCGCCAATCGTTGTGGATCGAGCGCGGCGATATAGAAACAAGAGGCTGCGTTTGCGATTCTTTGGCACAATATGGCTCATGTCAGATAAGCAACACATGATGACGGCGATAACGCACCCCGACATAAACCACGACGCGATTCGAGACGACTTTATGTTGCGCCGCGATTGGCGGCTGCTGAACAACGGTTCGTTTGGCGCTTGCCCCAAACCCGTGTTCGAGGTCTACCAACGCTGGCAAGCCGAATTTGAATATCACCCCGGCCAGTTCGTGGGCCGTTGGCTGGCGCTGATGGATGAAGCCCGCGCCAAGCTAGCCGCCTACCTCAACACCGAGGGCAGCCGCCTGGCCTTTGTCACCAACGCCACCATGGGCGTGAATGCTGTAACGCACTCGTTGCGCAGTTGGCTGCAACCCGGCGATGAAGTGCTGACGACCAACCACGAATACGGCGCGTGCAACCACGCCTGGCAGTTCAATTGCCAAAAGGCGGGTGCGGTCTACATCAACCACCCGGTTGATTTGCCGATTCACTCCGAAGCAGATTTCATCGAGCGATTTTGGGCGGGCGTTACCCCGCGCACGCGGGTGATCTATCTCAGCCACACCACCTCGCCCACTGCGTTGACGTTTCCTGTGCAAGCGCTTTGCCAGCGTGCGCGCGCAGCAGGCATTCTCAGTGTGATTGATGGCGCGCATGTGCCTGGCCAACGCGAGTTGCATCTTGACGAGATAGGTGCCGACTTTTATACCGGCAATTGCCACAAATGGATGTGCGCGCCCAAAGGCACAGCCTTCTTGCATGCCCGGCCCGATGTGCAAAACCTGATCGAGCCGCTCATCGTGGGGCATGGCTGGTTGCCAGATAAAAAATCTGACAAGCCTTTAGTAGATTACGTGGAGCAATTTGGCACGCGCGACATGGCAGGGTTTCTAGCTGTGCCTGCGGCGATTGAGTACATGCAAGCCCACGATTGGGCGCAGGTGCGGGCGCGCTGTCATGCCCTGGCGCTGGATGCCAAACACACGATTGAGCACATGGTTGGAGTGGAACCCATTTGCCCTGAAAGCATGGAGTGGTTCAGCCAGCTTTGCCCCATCCGCTTGCCGGATAGCACTGATATGGTCAAACTCGGCGAGATTATGCGCGATCACTATCACATCGAGATGCCCTTGATTACGTGGGGCGCGTTCAAGATTGCACGGTTGTCGGTGCAGATTTACACCTCGCAAGACGAGCTGGATGCGCTGGTGGAAGCATTGACAACGCATGTGCTGGCGTGCCAGATTTCAAATTGAGGAGAACAGGATGGTACAGATTTCACGACGACGGTACTTGCAACTTGCGGGCATGGGCATTACAGCCATCGGGTTGGCGGCATGTGGGGATGGTGGCAGCGGCGCGTCTACGCCTGCGCCAAACGCACCAACCGCAGGCAGCGGTGGCGCGGTCGCGCTGGAGCTTGGCTCTGCCGGGGAAGATTCGCGCTACGACAAAGAACGGCTCGAAGCGCCCGCTGGCTCCAAGATCACGCTCAAGTTTACGAATCGCTCGACCGGGTCAAAGCTGTTCAATTGGGTGCTGACCCAGCCCGGCAAATTCTTGCAGGTCGTCAACGATGGCTCGGCCGAGAGCGAGGCCAACGGCTTCTTAAAACCAAATGATGGCAATGTGATTGTGCATACCAAGCTGTTAAAAGCAGGCGAGAGCGACGCGATCACGTTTGATGCACCACCGCCGGGTGAATATCCCTACATCTGCACCACTCCGGGCTATTTTGCGCGGATGAAGGGCGTGTTGGTAGTGAAGTAAGCGCGTCGCAGAGTGACGATAGCGTGGTAGCCGCATGCTTCAGCTTGCGCCCAATATATGAGTAGCCCCGACAAAAGCGTTGCTCTTGAGCGTTCGCTCGTCATATATGCCGCGCAGTCTAAAGCCTGCGGCTACCGGCGATCATTGACTAAAGAGATGGACTCCACCTCTTTCTAAGCCCGTTCCGAACCTGGGTCCAGCGCATCGCGCAGCCCATCGCCAAAGAACGAGAAGCCCAGCACCAGCAACGACAGCGTTACCGTCGGCAGGATCGCCATATACAAATAGCGCTGCAAGAATTCCCCGGCGGCACCCACCATCTTGCCCAGGCTGGGCAGCGGATCGTTGATGCCATAGCCGAGGAAGCTGAGGCCAGCCTCGGCCCCGATGTAGCCAGGGATGCCAAAGGTGACAGCCACGATGATGGGGTTGAGGATGTTGGGCAACAGATGCCGCAACGAAATAGAAAGCGGGCTGGCCCCGATGGCGCGCGAGGCATCAATAAATTCTCTATCTTTGAGCGTCAAAATTTGTGCCCGCACCAGCCGCGTGAGGCCAGGCCAACTGAGGATGGTGATGGCCAGCGTCACTTGCAACACACCATTGCCGATCAGCACCATGATCATGATTTGAAAGAGCAGGCCCGGCAGCGAGGCAGTGACTTCGATCAGGCGGTTCACCACCAAGTCCACCCATCCCCCTAGCCAGCCCGCCGCAAAGCCCAACACAAATGCCACCAGCAGCGAGAAACCTTGCGCGATAAATGCCACGATCAAACTGGTACGCACACCCCACATCAACCGGCTGAGCATATCGCGGCCCAGGTTGTCGGTGCCCAGCACGTGGCTGGCATCCTGAAAAGGGCTGAGAAAGGGCTTGAGCAAGTTGGTGCGGTCGAACGGAAACGGCGCAAGCAACGGTGCCAGCAGCCCAGCGAATACAAAGAGGGTCACAATCACCAAGCCCACCACGGCCAGCTTATTGCGCTTAAAACGCCGCAACGCCAAATCCAACGGCGAGAGCGACTTATAGGCGAGGAACGGTTGCGCCTGAGATGCCGGCTGCGCAAGTTTGGGTTCAATCACGGTCGCCACTTACTTCTTGCCTCCCAAACGCACACGCGGGTCCACCAGTGTGTAGGCGATGTCCGAGAGCAAAAACGTCACGGTAAAAATCACCGCGCCGATCAGCGTCGTCGCCATAATCATCGGGTAATCGCGCGAGAAGATGCTGCCGAGGAAGAAGCGCCCGATGCCGGGAATGGCGAAAGCGAACTCGACAAAGATGGAGCCGGTGATGGCGTTGGACAGCGTCGGCCCAAACAAGGTGATGAGCGGAATCAGCATGTTGCGCATGGCGTGCTTGAAAATCACCCCGCCCCATTTGACTCCCTTCGCCCGCGCGGTGCGGATGTAATCCTGCCCCAGCACTTCGAGCATGCCTGCGCGGGTGTAGCGCGCCAACGACCCGACCGTGGCGATGCCAAACAAGATGACGGGCAAAATCCAAAAACTAAATGGCTGTTGGGTGAGCGAGCGGCCCGTGCCCCACGGCACCCACTTCAGCCAGACGACGAAGATCATCTGGCCGTAAAAGATGAGCGAGATGAGCGGCAGCGTAACGCCGACGAGCGAGAACACCGTGACTGCGCGATCAATCCAGGTATTTCTTTTTAGCGCTGCGATGACGCCGAGCACAACGCCCGTGGGAAAGCTCCAGGCCACCGAGGCGAAGCCCAGAAGCAAACTATCTTTCCAATACGTCCACAGCAAATCGATGATGCGCTGATTGGGATACGAATACGAGTAACCAAAATCCCCTTGCACCGCATTCCAAACATATTTGGCCCACTGCACATAGAACGGTTGATCCAGCCCATACTTAGCGAGGAGGTTGGCTTTGGCTTCGGGCGAGAGCGGAATTTCTTTTTCATCAAACGGCCCGCCGGGCGTGTTGTACATGATCATGAATGTCAGAAAAGAGACCATGAGCAAGACAAACGCCATGCCAGCGATGCGGACGGTGAGGTAGCGGGCCATTTTGTGACTAAACCTCACAGGTCGGCCCATAGAGCCTTAGTAAACATAGGCTTAGCAGGCCGACCTGTGAGGTTTTGAGGCGGGTACTTACGGAATGTTCGTGCGGAACTGGGCCGCCTCGGCACCAATGTACAGCTCGGTTGGGTGCGTGCTGATCATGGCGAAGCCCGGCCACGACAAACCAGGGTTGGTGTTTACTTTGCCCGGCAGCATAGGCGTGCCTTTGATGTAGGGCTTCCACAAGTTCAGCGGCGTGCGATGCACAATGAAGATAAACGCGGCATCTTCGACCAGAATTTCTTCGGCCTTCTGATACATCTTGGTGCGCTCTTCCTCATTGGTTAGCGGGCCAGCTTTGGCCAGCAGGTCTTGGAACTCTTTGTTGTTCCAAGTATGGCGGCCACCCAGGTCGCTGCCTTTTAGCACCGAGAGCATGTTGGATGGATCCAAGTAGTCCATGCCGTAATCAATGCGGCCAAATGAATACGAGGTCGTGGGCTTGTTATCGGCATCCTTCTTCAACAACTCGGCCATGTAGTCTTTGTTGTCAATGCTCTGCACATCCACCTCAATGCCCAGGGTTTGTTTGATGGCATCCGCAAACACCTGGCACATGCCTGCACGCACCGAATCGTTGGCGGTGCGGTTGAAGATGGTCAACTTGCCAATGGCCTTTGCATCCACGCCCGATTCGGCAAATAGCTTCTTTGCCATGTCGGGGTCGTAGTTGGCGTACTTCTTGAGTTCCTCGCCGTTGGCCGCCGGGAAGCCCGGGGCCAGGAACGAGTAGGCTGCTCGACCAAACACCGGCTTGACCACGACCTTGACGATGGAATCGCGATCCACCAGATGCGCCAACGCTTGTCTAAATTTCTTGTTGTCGAACGGCGGCGTGCGTGGGTCGAAGAAGAAGTAATCGGTGCGGAAGTCTCCGACATCGGGCAAGGCTTCCTTGCTCAATACTGGATCGTTCAACACGGTGTCAATCTCGGCGGCGTTGGCGGGCGTGTAGGTATCTACTTGTCCGGCCTGGTAGGCTTGGAAAGCGTTCGGGTGCTTGACTGCGACGCAGCGCTCCAGGAAGGGCCTAATGTCTGGCGCGGCTTTCGGATTGGCGACGACCTCGACGCGGGTCGGGGTGTACTCCTTGACGATGAACGGCCCGCACGACACACAGGTCTTTGGGTCAGCGTTGTAGGCCGCGTTGTATTTCTTGCTGGGGTCTACCGGCTTCAGCAACGACTTAGCGTGCAGCGGCATGGCGAAGCCGAACAGACGCGGCAGATACGGCGTCGGCTCGCTGGTCTCGATCAGCAATTCAAACTCGTTCGCGCCTTTGCGCACGCCCAAATCTTCCAGCTTGGCCTTCTTGCCCACCACCTCATCAAAGTTCTTGATGTTGCCCGCGCCCTTGCTGTAATACCAGGTGAAATCGTAGGCCGCATCCGGGTCGGCCATGTAGCGGAACGTGGCGACGAAGTCATCGGCGGTCAAAGGCGTGTCGTCTGTCCACTTGATGTCATCGCGCAACACAAACGTCCAGGTGGTGCCTTTGTCATCCACCTTCCAGGTCTTGGCTGCGCCGGGCACGTTCTCAAAATCCTTGTTGGTGCGCGTCAGTGGCACGCCATACAGGTCGGCAAACGGGCCACGGTTATACACGTTGGCGCTGATGTCGAGGAAGGTGCCGCCTTTGCCCTCGCCATCGCCTAGATAAACCTGCTGCTCCGGCGGCGCGGCATCGGCAGGCAATTCGCGGCCCACGCTGTTTACCATCGCCTTCATGGCCTCGGCGGGTTTGGCGGCCTCGGTTGCTTTTGGCGCGGCTGCTGCTGGGGCAGCAGGTGCTGCCGGGGCTTGGCCTTGCGGCACACAGGCGGCCAGCAGCGCGCCGCCTGCGCCGATGCTCACGAACTTGAGCAATTGACGGCGGGATAGGGTATTCGTAGTTGTCTTCATCTGATCTCTTTCAATCCTCCTTAAACTTCATGGTTAACGGGACATCAATCGAACGATGTTGTGGTTGGGCACAATCTACTTTCGTTCAAAAGAACACAATCACTGAGGGTTGTATTACAGCGCGGGCATTTGTGCAAACAAGGCTGCAAAAAGATTGCACAAAAATTACGCGGGCTATAGGTGCTGTAGGGGCGAAGCATTTGGCGAACGCCGCACGCGTAACTCCATCGAACTCCCGAATGCTTCGCCCCTACCTAAGATTTTGACCCTGTCCAAAAATGCACAAGGCTACACAAGTTGAGCGAAAAGCAGATAATCCCGCTATGCTGTTTTCACCCGCTTCCCTCCGCGAACAATGGCGGGCGCAGGGGTATGTGGTTGTGCCTGGCTTGATTGAAGCTGCACGCGCCGCGCGGCTACGAGTCACCTGCAATGAGATATTGGCGCAATGGCACGCCTGTGATCCGCAGACCGGCCAGCCGGGTGAGAAGCCGGACGCGACGGTGATGCGCCACCTCAACCACCCGGCTTACTTTGCGGCAGGGCGCGAGGGGCTGATAGGCCTGCTTGAAGCCGCCGCCGATGCCCACGTGCTGGACGTGGCGCAAACCATCTTTGGCGAAGCACCTCTGTTCCGCTGCACCAGCCTGTTCTTCAACCCCAGCGGTATTCACCTGGATGGCAATTGGCACCGCGATGCACAATTCATGACCCAGACCGACGACGAAGAACGCGCCATGATTGCAAACGCGGGCGATGGCGGCAGCGGCATGCAGTTGCAGATTGCATTGGTCGCAAGTGAAGACATCGAAGTGGTGTCCGGCTCGCATTTGCGTTGGGACACGCCCGCCGAGTACGCCATCCGCAAAGCCGATGGCGGGCGACACAACCGCTCGAACGATATGCCAGGTGCGGTGCGCATCGCTCAGCAACCGGGCGATGCAGTGATCTTTAACGCGATGGCGATTCATCGTGGGCGCTATTACGCGGAGGTGCTGCGCCGCACCCTCATGCTTACTTACACCAAAACCTCCGAGCCGTATTTTGATTTCTTCTCTAACCAGCCCTGGTTCTTGCGAGCGGGTTATCTCGATGAGTTGAGCAATCAAGCTCGTGCGTTTTATCAGCGATTCTGCGATCAGTATCGCGGTCAGTTGGCGTCCATC
>JAYTNY010000228.1:0-4833 GCA_043748055.1 Roseobacter sp. | reverse complement strand
ATTTTGGGCACGCGGGCGGTTTCCAGCGCGTCTTTAGCAGCCTTCTTCACGTTCTCCACGGCGGTGTCTTTGCGAAGCTGCTCCACCGTTTCGTTTACGCGCTTGCTAAGTTGATCGAGGCCCGTGTTGAGTTCACGCTCAATGCTCTTGCGTTCCTCACTCTCCCACATGGACTTGAGCAGGTTGCCGAGGTTTTCGCCCAGACGATTCAGCTCGGTAACAAACTCCGACTTCGGCTCGGATTGCGAATTGGTTTGTGATTGTGATTCTTGATTATTTTCCTCTGACATGGTTCCCTCCGAATAAACCCTCGCGGGTTTGCGAATTTATTATTCTCGACTTGTGTATACGGCTAGTGTTAGATGGACGTTGCACGGGTGCCGCGTCTTGGGGATGCGGCACGCCTCGATCAAGTTAATCCGCCATCCATTTGGGCTTTTCGATTTGGACATAAACGTCGTCGCCCTCCACTTGCACGGCGTAGGTCTTTAACGTTAAGTCCTCGCCACGTGGGTAGAGGCAAGCCCCTGTGCGCACATCGAAGCGATAGAAATGCAGCGGGCAATCGATGCCTTCTTCGTCCAGGCTGCCACCTGTTAAATCGCCCATTTGGTGCGGGCAGAGGGCACTAAAGGCCACGACCTCATCGGGTGCGCCATTCTTGCCTTCCACCAACGCCACCGCAAGGTGCGCACCATCCACTTTGACATAGCTGGGGCGATTGCGTCTGAGGCTGCTGAGTTTGGCAGCAGGTTGAAAATGAATTGGATTCACGTCACTCATGCTTTGCTATTAACTCCATCATGTTTTGAACTTCTTGTGCCGTAGGACATTGTCGGCCACTTCCAATTTTTTGCACTTTGGCAGCGGCTACGGCGTTGGCAAACTGAGCAGAACGTATAGCGTCGCCATGCTTCAGCCACTCGACCATAAAACCACCCGCAAAAGTATCGCCAGCGCCGGTCGTATCTCGCGCCACAACGGGGATGCCTTCAATCACCCTCATGCGGTCGCCCTCAAACACCACGCACCCTTGCGCGCCGCGCTTGATTACCACGATAGGCGAGCCCAGTTTTTGTAGCGCATGCGCCGCCACATCATACGAGCGTTTGCCGGTGAACAGCATGGCCTCGTCTGCCGTCAAAAACGTGACTGCGCTATATCGAATCACTTCGATTGCCGCTTCGCGCACGCGGGCATCGCCACACACTGGGCCTAAATCGTTCATGATTGCGACTGCGGCGCGCTGAGCGATTTGCAAAGCCTCTAAAGCTACGCCCGCCATACGCCCCTCCGCCAACGCGTAACCCGGCACAAACAACACGCCCGCGCTGCGAATGCACACCGCCTCGCGCTCGCCCAGTTCAAAAGGCGCACCTGTACCGTCGTGCGCAATAAATACGTGCTGGCCTGCCGCGTCTACAAACACCAACACCAACACATTCACGCTATCTATGCCGCGCTGGGCAAACCTTAAATCAATTTGCTCCGATTTAAGAATGTTAAAAACAGCCTGGCCGTTGGGGTCTTCGCCGATTGCGCCGAGGGCGATGCACTGCGCACCCAACCGCGCTGCCGTAATCAAGGTGTTGCCCGCCCCACCCGGCTCCAGTCTCAGCGAATGCGCCAGTTGCGCGTGGTCGGGCAGAATGGGCAAGCTCGGAATTTGCAACACCAAATCGGCAACCAGATCGCCATAGACGACGATGGGCTTTGATGTCACTGCAACCTCTCACGTAATTCATCGCGCACAGCCATCAGCAGCGTGCCCAGCCTATTTTTGCCAGAGCCGTCGCCGCCATCGCCCCAGTAGTTGTCGTTGGCCGTGCGCTCAACCAGCGTCGCATCACCCGTGCCTAGTAGCAAGGTTTGCAAGTGCGCGTGCTGGGTGAATTTGGCCAGCAATGCCTCATACATCACGCGGTCTTTCACCGCGTCCCAATCGGCCCTGGGTGGGTGTTGCGAGTCGCGGGTCATGTCTTTGGAATTCATTGACGAGGGGGCTTGGCGCACGGCTTCCTCGTAGCTGGTGCCTGCGTATTTCTGGGCTTGGTAGTAGTGCTCGGTGGTGGGCCACAGTTGGCCTTTTAAGAAAATAGGGCACGAGGCGAAGTTCGAGAAGTAGCCATACGGTTTGTATTCCTCGTAAAAGTGAATGGTGGTCATGGCTCGACTATACAATCTCGCCGCTCATGCGTCATCCTCGTTTGCCCATCAAGCTCAACACATTCGCTTGCGTCATCCTCGTTCTTGCGTTTGCAGTGCGCGTCATCGGCCTGGGCGAGAAAAGTTTCTGGTACGACGAGGGCTACACCGTTGCCTTCGCCCAAAACAATCTTGCACGCATCATTGCGGGCGCGGCCCAGCTTGAGTTGAACACGCCATTGCACTACTTGCTGCTAAAGCTGTGGGTGCTGGGCGCAGGCCAAAGCGAATTTGTCGTGCGCTTGCTCTCGGTCTTTGCAGGCATGCTTACCGTTGCGGCAGCGGGCAAATGCGCGGGTCGTCGCAACAACCAAATGCTGGCAATGCTGTTTGTAGCACTTTCGTCTGTGTGCATTGCGCTAAGCCAAGAGACGCGCATGTACAGCCTGCTGGTGTGTTTTTGCACGCTGGCGGTGGCGCAGTTGTTGCGCTGTTTACACACAAACAAACCACGCGCCTGGGTGCTGTGGGCTGCATTTAACGCCGCCGCATTTGCCACACATGTGTTGGGGGCCATCCTGTTTGGGGCGCAGGTGATTGCAGTGCTGGCTGTCTTTCTTTTGCGGCAACATCGCCCGCCCATCAAGCCATTTCTGTTTATCACGTTCATCACAGGCTTGGGCATGCTGGCCGTGCTGGCATGGGTTGTGTCTGTAGGCCAGAGTTACGGAACCACTTACACAGGCCGCCTCAACTTTGTCATCACGCTGATGAATACGATGGCAGCCCTGGCGCTGCCGCGTTTGCAGCCAGAGGCTTGGCAAACACCCGCAACGATTGTTGTGACGCTGTTGCTTTTGCTTGTGTTGGCACAACCGCGCCCGCGGCTTGTGGGCAGCATCACCCTTATTAGTTTGCTGGGCATTGCGGCGTTGTGCGCTATCACCGGTAAATTCGCGGCGCGCTATGCCGCCATTGTTGCGCCGTTGTTTTTGGCGGCGCTTGGCGATGGCCTTCTCGGCAAGCCTCGCTTCTCGTTCCCGCAATTGGCTCAAACTGGGTTTGGCCTCGGCATTGCTGCTTGTCTGGCTTTGGGCGCATGGCAGTGGCGCATCAACCCCATCTACGCCAACGAGAATTTCCGCGATGCCGCGCAATTTATTCGCGCCAACCTCAAAAATGATGAGACAGTGCTGCTCGTCTCCGGCCACCTCGCGCCCGTATTTGCATATTACTTTGGTGCAACCGGTTGGCACGCGTTGCCCAACGACCCCGTGCTAAACGTACGCAACACGCTGAGTTTTGACTCAGCCATGCCCGCCATCAACACCGCCCTGCGCGACAAACAAGGTGCATGGCTGCTGCTGTGGCAAGAGGATGTGATTGACCCGACGCATCTGACGCAAGCCCTGCTGCGCCGTCAATCCAACCGGCTACAACCCGAACCCGGCACGCTGCAATTCACGGGGTTACGTCTGCTGCACTTTCGCTTTAATCAGCCCTACCGGCCGTTGCCGGAAGCCATGCCACCGCTTACGTCCAAGTTAGAAGCATTGGGCCAATCGCGTGGGCTGTTGGGGTCGGGCTGTGCCCTGCTTCGCCAACTACGGACAGGCGATGCGCTGATGGAGATTTTTTGCTTCTGGCAGGTTGAGGAACGAAACAGCCTACCCTACAACACTCAGATTTCGTTGCGCCTCTTCAAACCTTCGGGTGAGATGCTGACGCAGTCCGATCAACAACTCGCGCCAGACGGCTTGCCCGGAACACGCTTCGACAAAGTGATCACCTCGATTTATTTCGTGCCACTGCCGCCCGACACGCCTGCTGGCTCGTATGTGCTGCAAGCCATTCCTTACACAGCAGAGGGAGAGGTTTCGCCGCGTGCGACGACGAGGGTGGACATAGAGCCTAAGGGGCTTGAAGCCTCTTAGGTGCTGCTCAACATCGCTTCTCTAAATCGCTTTGCTCGCGCCGTCATCTCGGCAAAATCTTTCGCCTCAAGCAGTTTGCTGTTGATGAGGTCGCCGCCCACGCCGACGACATCGGCCCCAGCCTTGAAGAAGTCGGCCACGTTGGCAAGGCTAACGCCGCCGGTTGGGCACAAGCGCACTTGCGGCAACGGCGCTTTGACAGCTTTGATAAATTGCGGCCCCAGCGAATCCGCCGGGAAGACCTTTACGATATCGGCACCCGCTTCCCACGCGGCCAAAATTTCGGTGGGCGTGTAGGCCCCAGGCATCACCGGCACGCTGTAGCGTTTGCACAACGCAATCGTCTCCAGCTTCAGCGTGGGCGCAACGATGAACTGTGCGCCGGAGAAAATCGCGGCGCGGGCGCTCTCCGAATCCAGCACGGTGCCTACGCCAAACAACACGGCATCACCAAATTTCTTTACGGCTTGTTCTACCACGCCTAGCGCGCCGGGCGTGGTCAGCGTCACTTCGATGGCGCACACGCCACCACCAACACGGCCTCGGCGGCGGCCAACAACTGGTCACTGCTGCTGGCGCGCATGATGGCGATGATGCCGCTGGCGCGAATGCGGTCTACTGCGTTGGGTTGGGTCATGGTCTAAATTTTCTCTCGGCTTGCGCACACATTCGTCACCAGCACTTCATCGGTTTGGGCATGCTTGATGGCCTGCTGCCACAGGTTCGGCCCGCACGGCTGCGTCTCAATCTTCAC
>JAYTNY010000227.1:0-9279 GCA_043748055.1 Roseobacter sp. | reverse complement strand
GGCTTGGTGAATATTTTTTGCGTCTCATCGAACTCAATCATCTCGCCAGCGCGGTCGGGGCGCATCATCATCATCGCAGTGTAATCGCTGGCGCGGCTGGCCTGCTGCATGTTGTGCGTCACAATCACAATCGTGTATTGGCTCTTCAACTCCTGCATCAGCTCTTCAATCTTAATTGTCGCCACCGGGTCCAACGCCGAACACGGCTCGTCCATCAAAATGACTTCAGGCTCGACCGCGATGGCGCGGGCGATGCACAAGCGCTGCTGCTGGCCACCGGAAAGCGCGGTGCCACTTTGCTTCAGCTTGTCCTTCACCTCATCCCAGATGGCTGCACTGCGCAGGCTCTTCTCCACCACGTCGTCCAGCTCGGCCTTGCTCAGCTTCTTGCTCAGCCGCACGCCATAGGCCACGTTGTCGTAAATGCTTTTTGGAAATGGATTAGGCCGCTGAAAAACCATGCCGATGCGCCGCCGCACCGCCACCGGGTCTACCTCTGGCCCATTTATGTTCTGCCCTTCCAAGCTGATTGCGCCCTCAGCATGCGCGGTGGGCACGAGATCGTTCATGCGGTTCAGTGACCGCAGCAGCGTGCTTTTGCCACAGCCGGATGGCCCGATGATCGAAGTGATCTTCTTGTCATAGACCGGCATGGTCACTTCAAAGATAGCCCTGAAGCTGCCGTAATACACCGACAACTTATCTAACATCATTTTGGTTTTGCCGTTTGTTTCCATGATTTAGAGATTAGAGATTGGAGATTGCGTAATCTCTAATCTCCAATCTCTTCTTACGCCTTTTTGCTATACCTATTTCTCAACAGCACCGCGCTCAAGTTCAGCGCAATTAAGACGATGAGTAGCACGATGATAGCCGCCGAGGCGATGTTGCGAAATTGCTCGATGGGGCGTTGCGTCCAATCATAGATTTGAATGGGCAGCGCGGTGAACTTGCTGAACGGCCCAGTCGGGTCGCTGACGATAAACGTGCTGGCCCCCACCACAATCAGCGGTGCGGTCTCGCCGATGGCACGGCTGAGCGACAGAATGGTGCCGGTGAGAATGCCAGGGATTGAGTTGGGCAGGACGTGATCTCGAATCGTCTCCCACTTGGTGGCGCCCAGGCCGTAGCTGGCTTGCCGCAAACTGCTGGGCACACTGCGAATGGCCTCGCGCGCATTGATGATGATAAGCGGCAAGACCAGCAAGGCCATCGTCAACGCCGCACTCAGAATGGTGCGGCCATTGTTGCCTTCGATGCCAAACACCGCGCCGCTGGTAATCGGCTCCAGCGCCCGCACAAAAATGGTCAGCCCCAACATGCCGTAAATAATGCTGGGCACGCCGGCCAAATTGTTGATGTTGGTCTCAATCAGTTGGTTAAGTTTGTTATTCGGGTTGGCATATTCTTCCAAATAGATCGCCGCGCCCACGCCAATCGGCACCGCCACCAACATCGTCATCAGCACCACCCACAGCGAACCCAATAGCGCCACGCGAATGCCGGCCACCGCTGCGTCGCTGCCGCCGGTGTTGCGCAAGAAATCCAGCGTCACCCAGCTTTTCCATTGCAGGGTTGCGCCTTCCCACTTCTTGGCATCTTTGGCGGTTTCTGCTTTTACTTCGGTTTCGATAGCAGGTTTGCCCAGCAAAGACTCTTGCAACGTCCACGACCTCAGCACTTCGCGGCCCACCACGCGCTCGTTCACCAGCGCCAACACATCGGCTTGAGTGCGCTCGGCAAACGGTTTCTCACTCTCAAAGCGGCGGAACACACCTTTGGTCACGCCGCTCTGCAAAATCGTCACCAGCTCATCTTTGCTTAACGCCTCTAACAGTTTGCCGTTGGCGAGCGTGGCGGGGTCTACCTTTTGCCGAACGGCGATGTAGCCAAACGAACGGTTGACTACAGACCAGATCAATAACATCAGCGCCACAATGGCGATGACGGTGGACAGCGAGAACAGCCCCGCGCCAATGCGCGCGCGACGTTGGCGGGAAAGACTATTCATAAACCTCTCGAAACCGCTTCACCACCTCGCGGCTGATCAAGTTCAAGACCAGCGTGATGATGAAGAGCAACAGGCCGATGGCGAAGATGCTGTCGTAATCAATCGAGTTGTAGCTCAGGTCGCCGCCGCTAATGCGGGCAATGTGGCCGGTCATAGTCTCGGCGGCTTGGAAGGGATTGAGGGTGAAGTTGGGGCCAGCGCCGGAAGCAATCGCCACAATCATGGTCTCGCCCACCGCGCGGCTGATTGCCACAATGACCGCCGCCGTGATGCCCGACAGCGCTGCCGGGAAGACCACGCGCACGCTGGTTTCTAGTTTCGTCGCGCCCAGGCCATAGCTGCCTTCGCGCAGGCTGCGCGGCACGGCTTGCAACGCATCTTCGCTCATGCTGCACACCAGTGGGGTAATCATGATCCCCATCACCAGCCCTGCGCTGAGCATGTTGTAAATGGATACTGTGTCGCTGCTGAAGATGCCACGCAAAATGGGCGTGATAAACGTGAGGGCGAAGAAGCCATACACCACTGTGGGAATACCAGCCAACACTTCCAATACCGGCTTTAACAAGCGGCGCGTCTCAAACTTGGCATACTCGCTGAGGTAGACCGCGGCCGCCAAACCCAACGGCAGCGCTACACACATGGCGATCAAGCTGGTCGAAAATGTCGCTGTCAGCAAGGGCAACACGCCAAACTGGTTGATGCTGGGCGACCACTTGGTGCCGGTAAAAAACTCGGTGAGCGTGACGCCGGGGAACTGAAAGAACAGCAGCGCCTCGCGGCCCAGCGCGATGACGATGCCGATGGTGGTCAAAATTGAAACCGCGCCGCAGAAGAACAGAAAGCCTTGAATAATGCTTTCACCGAGGCGCGGCTTGCGCTTCAAGTCCATCGCCGCCGCATCTTGGGAAGTGGTGAGTGTGGAGTCCATCGGCGGCAAGTTTACTTGTAGGCTCATTTAACGTTATCGGAGATAGACAGGATTACAGGATTGAACAGGATTTAATCCTGTGAAATCTTGTAATCCTGTCTATCTCCTTATCTCCGATAGGGTCTATTGAAAAGAGGAGATTGGTAGTTAGAGATTGGTAGTTAGGGATTAGGGATTACAAAAGCTTCAATCACTAATCCACTAATCACCAATCCCCTAATCGCTATTTACTTGCTTGCGTCCACAAAGTTCTGCATAGATGTATTCAGGGCCTCGGCGCTGGCGGGGAAGTACCCCACAACCGGCAGGGCCTCGCTCAGGCGGCCGAGGTAGAAGTTGACAAAGCCAGCCACTTGGGGCTTCTCTTTCATGATCTTGGCGGTGCTGTAGATGAACAGCGGGCGGGCCAATTTGTAGCTGGCGTCCTCAGCGGTCTTCTCGCTGGGTTCCACGCCTTCCAACGCCAGGGCCTTCAGCTTGCTGCCCTCACCCTTGAAATAGGCATACCCAAAGTAGCCAATCGCACCCTTGTCGCCTTCCACGCCCTGCACCAGCACGTTGTCGTTCTCGCTCAGTTGCGGGTTGGCTTCCAGGATGGGCTTCTTGTCCTTCTTCAGCACAATCTCCACAAAGTAATCAAACGTACCGCTGTCCGTGCCGGGGCTAAACAGTTTGATGGGCGCATCAAAGGCCGGGTCAATCTCTTTCCAGTTTGTCAGCTTGCCGCTGTAAATATCGGCCAGTTGAGCCAATGTCACATTCTTCACCGGGTTTTCCGGGTTCACCACCACCGCCAACGCATCCAGACCCACCTTAAATTCAATCGGCTCGATGCCCGCAGCTTGGCAAGCCGCAGTCTCTTTCTCGTTAATCGCGCGGCTGGCGTTGCTGATGTCGGTCTCGCCCTTGCAGAAGCGCTCAAAACCCGCGCCCGTGCCGATGCTGTCAATCGTCACTTCACCCTTAAAGCCCTCGTCCTTAAAAATCTCGGCAATTTTCTCGGTCAGTGGGAACACCGTGCTGCTGCCGGCGGCGATGATCTTGCCTTCCAGCTTCAGCGGATCTACATCGGGCAGCTTCACCATCTCCATGGTGGTCATTGCAGCAGCAGGAGCTTCGGTCGCCTTGGGTACCTCAGTCGCAGCAGCGGCGGGGGCTTCGGTCGCCTTGGGTGCCTCGGTTGGGGCAGCAGCAGGAGCTTCGGTCGCCTTGGGTGCCTCAGTCGCAGCAGCCGGGGCCGCCGGTGTGGCGGGCGCGGCACAGGCAGCCATCAACGCGGCTGCCACAGCAGAAATCAAAATAAATTTGGTTTTATTAGTTTTAAGCATTTCTTATTCCCTCTTACTTCTTGAATCCTTATCTTTATCAGGTGAAATCTGCATCTCGCAGACCTGTTGGGGGCCAAACGCTATACAGGTTAACCACGTTTGGTTAAGCGTTGTTTGTCTTGCTGTTAAGCACGGATTAAACAAACGCCCAAAGGAGGAGCCTTCGGGCGTTGCAAGGAAGACAGCGGCATCAAACCCTGGTGAATACGTTTACGCTTGCGCCAAAGTCATACCCTCTTTTGCCGACCAATTCAGAAAGTCATCCAGCGCGGTGCGGCGGGCGGTTTGTTCATCTGCATTCGGGGCTTGCTGGATGAAGCTCTCAAGCCAACTCGGCTCTACCGCGCGCAGCACATTCGCGCCGCCGCTCTCTATCCACTGCTCGGCCATGCCTTCCAGCACCTCACGGTAGTCCCCGGCCAAAAACGGCCGCACATGCACCATGCTGTGCATGTAATTTTCAATTGCGCCGAGCAGGGTGTTTTCGTTAGGTAGGTTTACGTTCATGGTGATTCTTAACTGAGTGTTGTTAACGAGCCTTACGCCGTAGAAGCACGATCTTTCTCTTTCATCTCAGCTACCCACGCTGTGACCTTTGCATCAATTTGATCGCGCACGCGACGGAACTCACTGAGCTTATCTGCGTCGCTACCCTCAAATGCAGCGGGGTCGTCGAACTTCCAGTGCAAACGGTGTTGCACACCAGGCCACACTGAGGGGCACTTTTCTTCGGCATCGGCGCAGACTGTAACCATGTAAGTAAAGAATTGCTTGCCGAGGTAGGTCATCACGCCTTTGGAATACTGACCCTCGGTACTAATACCAAGTTCGTCCATAGCCTTGACGGTAAAGGGATTCATCCCTTTCGGTTCAAGACCCGCACTGAACGGCACAAACAAATCGCCGCCTCGGGCGCGCAATAGCGCCTCTGCCATTTGGCTGCGTGCGCTGTTGCCAGTACAAAGAAACAAGACATTCAGTTTCATGATTTAGTAGCTTCTGTTAACTCACTCACTTACAAATCGTCACTTACTTCTTCCACTTTCCCATAATCGCAATCGAAGTGCTTTGCGGAAGTTTTGTCCCCTCGCGGCCATAAACACTGGTGAGCTTGTCGAGGGCTTTGCTTTCCTCGCCAGGGTGTTGCACGGCCAGAAAGAAGGTGTTGCCGTCGGGTGTCCAGGCTTGGCCAGTCATCTCGGCTTGCACCGGGCCGCTGGCAAACGGGTAGGCGATGCCCGCATACGGTCCCTCGGTTCTAAAGAAGAACATGGCGTTGTGGCCCTGGAATTTGTAGATGCCACTACCCACGCGTGAGCTGCTGATGTCGGTCACCATCCACATGTTGCCGTCGCCATCAAACGTCAGGTTGTCCGGCGAGCTAAAGCCGCTTTGTGCGCCGCCGGTGGCAAACACATCCCACTCAAACTTGGTGGCCGTTGCAACCTCTTTGATGCGGGCGATCTGCCCGTGAAAGTTGCCGTGACCGGTGTTGTTGGTCAACGCAATGTACACGTCGCCGGTCTTGGGATGCACCTCAATGTCTTCGGGGCGATCCATCGGCGTGGCACCCACCGCCAGCGCAGCCGCGCGTGCATCGGCCAGCACATCGGCCTGACTGGTGAACAGGGGCTTGCCATCCTTGTCTTTGGCCTCTTGCAGGACCTTGTTCTTGTCGTAATCCAGCAACACCCAACTGCCGTTGCCAAAGTTCGCCACATATAGCTTGCCGCTCTCAAAAATCTTCAGGTTCTTCTCGCGTTGGGCGGGCGTGCCCAGCTTTGTGTCGGCCACAAACTTATACACGCAGCAATCGGCGCGGTCATCGCCCATGTAGGCCACCACACTGCCATCATCGGCGATGCGAATGGCGACGTTCTCGTGGCGAAAGCGGCCCATGGCGGTGTGCTTGCGAGGGGTGCTGGCCGGGTCATATGGGTCCACCTCCACCACATAGCCGTAGTGGCGCTTGCTGTAAATGTCCTTCTCCCAGCCATAGCCGCCCTCGGCCACCGGCACGGGGTAATCCTGAAAGTTCTCTTCGCAGCTTAGCACGGTGCCCCACGGTGTTACGCCGCCGCTGCAATTGGCCAATGTGCCGATGGCGTTCGGGCCGCCGTCAATGGCTTTGGCTGGGCCTGTCAGCAGCATAGGCGTGGTTGCATCCAACCGGCGGTTCATCTTGTCGCCTTTCACCATCTCCCACTTGCCGTCTTTGCTCTGTACCCGCACCAATGACATGCCGACCTCTTTCTTCTGTGCCTTAACTTCGTTTGCAGTAAGCGGGCGCTTCAAGTCCCACGCCGGGTGGGTGAACATTGGGTTCAGATACTCGTGGTTAATCGCCAGAACGCCATCGGTGCTGCTCATGCTGGGCTTCTGCCAAAACTGGTGCGGGCGGCTCAGGCTGTAGCCCTTTTCCACAAAGTCAATCGGCATAAACGCCTGGAAGTCGTGGTGCGAGCCGATGGCCAGCCCGTTGCCCATGTCATCGCCCCAGGCTGTCACAATCTGCGTTGTAAAGCCTTCGGGCACCACCACTTTGTCTTCGGTGGTTGGGCCGATGGGTTTGAAGAACAGGTCGGGGTCAATCGGCTGGCCGGCGGTGGTGCGCTCAACACTCTGCATGGCAGCCTCTGCGCTGCGCAGTTGGATGGGTGCTGTGGCAGCCACCGCCGCAGCGGCAGCGCCCTTAAACAGCGTGCGGCGGTTGATCTTGCTCTCCAACAAGCTGTGCCACAGGCTGGGGGTTTCGGTCTGGGGTTGGTTCGTCTTCGTGCGGTTCGCGTTTTTAATCGTCATGCTCAAGCCTCCACTCGTTTCAACTCATTTTTAGTTTTCGTACAAGCCAAATAACACTTGCACGGTACGAGGGGAGGGTTAAGAGCGGTAGCGATTCGGGTTAAATAAATTTAATGTTTGCGATGAAGTAATAAAGAATACTCACTTAAGCGTAACTCGATCTAAGCCAAGCTCAAAACACGCAGCAAAACTCAACGACTCCCCTTTAGTGTTAGGGACGACATCCCTACGAGGGATGTCGTCCCTATTGAGATAGGTTCTTGGGATCTACTTCTCCCGCAAAATCTTTATCGCCTTCTGCCGAATCACCGGCTGCGTAGCCAGCGCTGCGCTAAAAATAGCGGCCAAGCACACCAACAGCACAATGATGCCCGCCGTGTTGAAATCAAACGCCAACAACATGGGCTGGTCGGTTTGCAACCGCTGGCTGATCTCGAAGACATAGCCCAGCAGCGTGCCGCCAATGATGCCCGCCACGGCAGCGGCCAACGTTGTAATAATGGCCTCGCCAATAAAGATGCCCCGTAATGCGCCTTTGGCCGCGCCCACCGCCTTCAGCATGCCAATCTCAATCCGCCGCCCCATCACCGCCGTATACATCACCGCCAGCACGCCAAACACCGCCGTCACCATCGAGACCACCGTAAGCACCACCAGAATAATGCGCCCCTGATCCGACTGAATGCGCGACTGCGCAATGTCCTCGCTGGCCACACGAATGTTCAAGCCACTCTCGCTGGCCAAGTATTCGCGCATGGCATTCGCCACTTGGCCTTCGTCCACGCCGGGCTGCACCGTCGCCATCAAGCGCGTCAGCAAGCCCTGCGCCTCATCGGGCACGCCTTTGGCCGGGTCGTTCTTCAGCTCGCGGTACGTCTCCAGGTTCATAAAGATGGCACTGCCGCCGCCCTGGGCATCGTTTTTGCTGCGGGTGATCTGCCCGCCAAACCCCGGCATCCGTGCCGCCACGCCCGCAATGCGCATCATGCGCTCGTGGTCAAACCCTGCCCCCTTCACCCGAATCACATCGCCCAAATTCAAATCCAAATGTTCGCGCATGCCTTGCGAAATTACCACCGCGTCAGGGTCGCTCAGCAAGCGCTGCAACGCCGTGGCATCGCCTTGATCCCACCGAAACAAATCCGGGTAAAGCACCTGCGTCAAATCGTCTTGCAGGCCAATCACGCTCACGCGGGCAGTGCGCAATTCAATTCGGTCGCTCACTTCCACATCCCGAAAATCGTCGGCAATCCCAATCACCTTGCCAATGCCCGGCTGCCCCTTCACCGCGTCAATGTCCTTGTCGGTCAGCTTGTCTTGCTCCGGAATAAAGGTGCTGAACACGCGGAAGTTGCCGCCAAAAAAGGCATTGCGCTCGGCGATTAAGGGCGCGCCGTTTTGGAATTGGGTGTCGGTTTCAAGGTTGGCATTTTGCAAAGCAATCTGTGTTGCCAACAACGTTGGGAACACGCCGCTCATCACTACCATCAGCGAGATTAAGGCGTTGCGCCCTTTGCCCCGCAGCGCATAGCGCCCGGCAAAAAACGCAGCGCGCTTGTTCACCAAGTTGTAGAGCGCCACCAGCAACCGCTCTAATGGCGTGGTCACAAAAAAGAAAATCAGCGCCATGCCTACCACTAACAAAATAAATGTGGTGAAGATGACGATGGCAATGCCGTTGCTATCGCCCGATGAAAACACCACCGGCACGACGAACAAAATAATCGAAGAGAACGCCAACATCACCGCACCCACAATCAGCAAGTTGTAATTGGTGCGCCGCTCACGCAACTTGGAGATGTCCTCCAGCGTGGGTTGGTCTGCCGCCGCTGGGTTTAGCACCACCATCACTTTGGTGGCGGCAGCCGTACGGGCTGGGCTAATCGTCGCCAATGCCAGCACCAGCGCCGTAATCAGCGTCGGCGTTAAGGCCGCCTGCAACGTCCATTGTGGCGAGACGCCTGTAGGTAAATCCAACGCCGCCGTCAAAATCGGCGTAATAGCATAGTCGTTAATCACCCGGCCCAGCAGCAAGCCAAACGCGATGCCCAACGTGCCCAACAAAATAACTTCAAGCACAACCGCCTCGAACAGCCGCGTGCGCGGTGCGCCCAACACCCGCAGCACCGCCAGGTCGTGCTTTTGCTCTTGCACGGTCGTGTTCATCAACGCGTTCACCATCAGGCCCACAATGCTCATGCTCAAAA
>JAYTNY010000226.1:0-8097 GCA_043748055.1 Roseobacter sp. | reverse complement strand
CGCTGGCATCGCTGGCGCAGCAGGTGCCGCTGCGGGTGCCGCACACCCCATCAACACCAAGCCCAGCACCGAGAACCCAACCAAGCCGATTAGCAACTTTTTGCGGCGCTTCTTGCCCGGCTCATACAACATCAACCCCAGCAACGGCAGCGCGGCGAAGGCGCGGACAGAGTAATTGGTAATTAGGGATTGGGGATTCGTCTCGGCAGAGGCGATGGGAGTGGGCGTGGCAGGCATACTAGGAATAGCCGTGGGCGTGGGATAGCCGGGCGCAGCGAGAGGCGAGTTGAGCGTTGAGTTGGAGAGGTCGCTGGCCAGCGCGCCCATCAGCGCGGTTTGGGCCGAGCTGGTTAGGCCATCTTCGGTGTTGGGGGTGGGCGCGTCGGGGCCAAAAGGGGCAAAGCCTTTGATGTTGTAGCGCGGCTTGAGTAGCTCTTGTTTGAGCATGAAATACGTGCGCACAAAGGCTGGGTCTTGCGCGCCCACGGCAAACACGCTCTCGTCCACAATGCTGATGCCCAGCGCGGCGGGCATGGCTGCGCCGTTGAGCGATACGCCGACATTGAGCTTGACCGCGCCGCCGGGTTGGTAACTGGCCGCGTCGGCCTGCACGTCAATTTGCGCGGGCGCGGCGTTGATCAGCACCAAGCGCTTGTCTTGCGCAATCGCGCCGTTAGCACCCATGCCATACGCGTTCACCTCCAGCGTGCCCAGCGAATCCGGCGCGATGTTGAGCGTGACGCGGCCTTTGCCGTTGGTGATGTCGAGTGCGCGGAAGTCAATGCTCTGGCCGTTTTTGGCAACGTCCAGGTAAATCGTCTTCAAATCGTCGGTTGCAAAATAGTCAAAGGTGATGGGTTCACCCGCTTTGTATTCGGCGCGCTCGGGCCGCAGCAACAGTGCAGTACGGCTGCCCACGCTACCCAGTTTTAACTTGGCTGTGGCTCGGGTGTCGCTGGTGGTTGCGGTCACAGCCATGGGTACATCGGCAATCTCGCTAAAGTTCACGGTCATCGTGGCCAGACCAAATTCATCGGTGGTTAGCACTTGCGGCTGCGTGCCAGATACGCCAAAAGTCACGCTCAGGGTGGCGGGGATGGCGGTGCCGTCGGGCTTGCTCACTTGCCAATAGACCACGTTGTCCAAGTTGGGCCGCAACGCGCCGCTCTCTGGTACGGCCTCAATCTTCAAATCGTCTACGCTGATGAGGATGTTGCCGCTGGTTTGCTCGGCGTGTTCGGCGGTGTCGGTCACGGTAGCCATCCAATCAATCGTGTCGCTGCCGACGAAGAGGCTGCGGTTGAAGTAATCCGGCGTAGGGACGCTGAAGCTGAAGTGGCCCTGCGCGTCGGTCTCGCCCTCCAACGCCAGCACGTTTTCGCCAGCGCTGCCGCTCACGCCCTCCAAATGAACCTTGCCATTGGCGACGGGTTTGCCAAAGAAGTAATTAGCTTGCACCGCGCCATTAATCTTGCTTTCAAGGTTGTAGTAGGTTTTATCCGTGTTCACCTCAATTTTGAAGCGCGGCAGCGTGTAGGGTTTCACCTCCAGCGTGCGGGCGCTTTCGATGGGGCCGATGCTGGCGACGAGGCGATAGGTGCCGGTGGGTGCGCGGGTGTCCAACGCAAAGTCGTAGCTGCCGATGCCCCAGTCGCTCAAGGTAATCACTTGCTGGGCAAGGGTTACGCCATCGGGATTTTGCACGCGCAGCGTGGCTTGTTGTCCGGCGGCGGCCTTTAGGTTCAAGCTATCCAGCCCAATAATGCGGGCATGAATGGTTTGGCCGGGCTGATAGACGGGCTTGTCGGTGCTGACCAACACGTTGCTAGTACGGCCAATGTAAACCGGGCGCGAGTAGGCCGATGCGCCGCCGACTAGGCGGTCCGAGGTGATGATGAGGAATTGGCGCGGGTCGCTCAGGGTAGCAGGCACGGTGAACTTGGCGGTGGCTGTGCCTGAAAAATCGGTTGTGCCGTTGAAGAGTAGCTGCGCCGTTTCGGGCGCTTGGCCCAACATCACTTTAATGTTGGCGCTGGGCACAGGCTGGTTGGTGGTTTTGCTGCGTAGCAACATGGGCAGGTCTACTGTGCTGCCGGGCTGCATGATGCCGCGATGGCCTAACACGACGACGTAGTTGGAATCTACGGCTCGTGGGGTTGGGCCGCCGCAGCCTAGGATGATGAGGATGAAAGGGAGCAAGAGCAAACGAAGTTTGTAAAGGGTTTGCGAATCTGGGGGTGGGGATTTCATGTTGAGGGCCTCCTGAATCATTGCGCAGTATTAGTTATTTATGGCACAGATACCCAACCCTGAACGACGATAGGGCTGGGCAAATTGATCTCGACCAGAGTATGGGTGTCTGCGTTGAATAAGAAGGCTTTGGATTGCGAGGCTGGGCTGCGGGGTGGCATGGGCGTTGAGCCAGGTGGCGGTGGCACTGAAGGAATCATGCCGGTTGCAGTGACGGGTGTGGTGGTGTAGAGAAGCTCATGCGCACCGGGCCGCCAATACAGCGAGAGGATGACATCGCTGGCGAGATCAATTTGATGGGCGAGTGTGCCATTGGCGTTGAGAATGCGAAGCGCACTGCCGATGCTGGGCGTGGTGCTGAGATTGCTCAGCTGTATGACGGGATCGGAAATGGCTTGAGCGATGTATTGGCCGTCGGAACTCCAGGCGGGCAGCCATAGTGAAGGCGCAGGCAAGGCGGGTCGGCTATGGGTAGTGGTAAAGGTTTTGGATGGGTCTTGTATGTGAATGAAGGTGATCTCGTTTGCGCACAAGGCCCAGGCGACGACAGACCCATCGGGCGACCAGGTGCCCATACCCAACTGGCCCGATAGCGCTTGGCACATATTCGAATCGGTCTTAGGTTCGACCACGTTAAATTTTGGATATTGTGCGGGATCAATCGCCCCAGTTTGCCCATCCAGCGTAAACCAACGTAGGCTTTTGAAATCTGAATAGAGCAGCGTTTTGCCATCGGGAGAGGGCATGGTTTGTGCAAATGAGATATCTTCATAAATCTTGTAATCGCTGCCATCCACGTTCACCATCCCCAGGCTGCCTATGGCATCAATCACCATGCCCGCATCTAGGCCAGGGCGGGTGGACATGAACAGGATGGTGTTGGCATTGCCGGGCCACCAGCGTGGGAACCAATTGAGGCGATTGGGGTCGTTGGTTAACTGGGTGCGCATACCGGTCTTTACATCCAACAAAATAATATCGCTGCGCGTTATCTCAAGCCCGTTATAGCTGATCTGATGGAAAAGCGCGCGCGTGCCATCGGGGGAGAAATCAATAGCGGAACGCCACAGAGACGAAAAAGCGCCCTCAAAAGATGAGCGGGTTAGGCCATCTTTGCCCACCCATTGGGTAGGAGGGATGGGGTAAATGTCGGCCTGGTAATAAAGGACACCGGCGGGGAGTGCTGCATTGGCGGTTTTAGATTGGTGGGCTAGGGTTGAGGTAACGAGGCTAGAGGTGGATGGCGAGGGCCGAGTGGGTAAAGTTGCGTCGGCGTTGGGGGGTGTCTGCTCGCAACTGACGGTCATTAAACTGATGGTGATAAGAACAATGGCAAAGTGAACGTGTTTCATGGGCGGTCTCCTTTTGTCATATCTCGAACATATCTCGAACAAATCTGGGCGTGGGTAGAGATTATGAAAAGGTTCCCAAAGCAGCTTGACAAAAGGTTGACAAGAGTAGAATCCGCCTCCGCTCTATGGCAGATATTCTTCCTCCCCACAACGTCGAAGCCGAAGAGGCCGTGCTTGGCTCGTTGATGATTGACCCCGAGGCCGCGCTGCGCATCGCGCCGTTCCTCAAGCCCGAGATGTTTTACATTGTTAAAAACGGCTGGGTGTACGACGCGATTCTGAAGCTGCAAGAGCGGCACGATGCGATTGACCTGCTGACCGTCTCATCTGAATTAGAGCGCGACAACAAGCTGGGTGAGATTGGCGGGCAGGCATATATCGCGCAGCTCACCAGCAGCGTGCCCACCGCGCTGAACGTGGAGACCTACGCGCACTTGGTCGAGGACATGCACACGCGCCGCAAGATGATTCAGGCCGCAGGCGAGGTGGCGCGCTTTGCCTACGACCAAACTGTGCCAGTGCCCCAGGTGATTGAGAAGAGCGAAGCCGCCGTGTTTGCCGTGAGCGAAGGCAAGGGCGATGGCGGCATGGTGCCCATGCGCCGCGCGGTGAATAACTTCTTCGAGCGCATCGAGTATTTGCATGAGCACCGCGATGAACCGCTAGGCATTCCCACGGGCTACCCAGATTTGGACAAGCTGACAGGCGGGATGAACAAGGGCGATTTGGTGATTGTGGCGGCGAGGCCGGGCGTGGGGAAAACGTCCCTTATGCTTAACCTAGCCTACAACGCCGCCTACAAATACCGCCAGCGTGTCGCCATCTTTAGCTTGGAAATGGGTGTGGAGCAATTGGTGCAACGCTTTGTAGCCAGCGAGACTGGCATAGACAGCCAGCGTTTGCGCGTGGGCGATTTGCGCGATGACGAGTGGGGAGCCATGACCAAAGTCTCGATGCAAATGGCCGATTTGTTGGTTTTTCTGGATGACACACCTTCGCTGACACCGCTGGATTTGCGCGTGAAATCGCGACGTATTTATCAGGAATACGGGCTTGATCTCATCATCGTGGATTATTTGCAACTGATGACGAGTGAGAACAGCGGGCGCGGCGGCGGTGGCGAGAACCGCGTGCAAGAGATCAGCCACATCTCGCGTAACCTGAAGCAGATTGCGCGCGAGCTAAAGGTGCCGCTGATTGCTGGCTCGCAGCTCTCGCGCTTGGTGGAACAGCGCAGCGACAAGCGACCGATGTTGAGTGATTTGAGGGAATCGGGGTCAATCGAGCAAGACGCAGACATCGTCAGCTTTATTTACCGCGATGAGATTTACAACCCCGACACCGACCAGAAGAATATTGCCGAGATTAGTGTGCAGAAAAACAGAAACGGCCCTACAGGCAAGCTGAACTTGTTTTTTGATAAGCGGCTGACCTCGTTTAAGAATTTGGCGCGGGAGAAGATAGAACTGTAGCTGGAAGCGATAAGCAAAAAGCGATAAGCGATTAGTTGTTCGCTTATCGCTTATCGCTTATCGCTTATCGCTTTATGCTCACCGACTTCATCGAAAAAGCCCTGGCCCAGATTGACGACCTGGCCGAGTTGAAAGTGACGCTGGTGGCTTTGCGCCTGCTGGATGCCAAGCAGAGCGAGACAGCTAGCGTAACCGAGCGCGAAGTGTTGGCCCATGCCGCCGTGCAGAGCTTGAGCCTGTCGGAGTTGACCATGCGCTTTGCGCTGCAAAAGGCGCTTTCGCGGGGGACGCTGATTGAGGCGCAGTTGGGGCAAGGCGTACGTTACTTTGCCAACAACGAGGCGAGCCGACGAACGATTGAGGCGGTTGAGGCCCCAGTAAACATGGGTAGGGGCGGGTCTGAGACCCGCCCCTACGACGCCGTTGCGAAAGAAATTGAGCGGCTGGAGTTGGTTGAGGCGTATGCGCTGACGAGCAAAGACCGGGCATTGTTGGATGAGTGGAGCGTGCAAGGCTATTCGCAAGATGAAATTTTGGCGGCGGTGCGCGAGGCGTTAAAAACACCGAGGCCAAAGAACACGACACCGCGTGTGCTCAGCGCCATCAAAACCGCGCTAACCGCCCAACCGCCGCAAACGCCATCCCACTATTACCGCGTGGTGGTGGCGGGGGATGGCCAGCCGAGCGAGGAAATTGTGGCGCTGCGCGAATTAATGCGGCGCTGGCCGAGTGGCCGCGAGTTTGAGACGGTGCGCGGCGCAGTAACCTTGTTCGGCGTGCGGGCTGTGGTGGATGGGCTGAAGCGCATATCGCAAGGGCGGCAGGTGGATGTGAACGAATTGGTGCCGCTGCTGGCCGAGCAAGAAGATGCCGACCTGACCTTTGAGCGCAGCCGCGCCAGCGTGGATGTGGCCGTGCGCGATTTGCTGCGGCTATACGAAAGCACGATAGGGTTGCCGCCGACGGAATACGTGGCGCGCGATATCAAAAGCGTGTATGACGGCGATGTGAAAGATATAGCGACATGGCGGGCGGTGTTTGAGTATGCGGCGCGGCAGAACAAAACCGATTGGCGCTATGTGCGCACGTTGCTGCTCAATCCATCGCCCAGTGTGTTTATGCCGCAAGCTGCGAACCCAGTGGCGCAATTTGCATTTGATGAATACAAACGCCGCGTAGGGCGCTTGGACCCTAGCGTGGCGAATGAGATCAACACCGTGGCGCAAGCTGTAGCCGATGAGATTCGTTGGCGGGCTGCGTTTGATGCAGGGGCGAAGGCGAACGCGTTAAACTGGAATTACATCAAGAAAGTTTTGACTTCTGACGAGAAGAACGAGAAGAACGAGAAACAAGACAAAGCAAACGATGGCAAACGAAAACGAACGCCAACCAAATCAAACAAATCCGGCGGGGCAAGCTACCGACACGAGCAAGTTGAATACACCGACGAGCAGCGCACAGCGGCTCGGGAGCGTGCTAAGCAACGCATTGCCGGACGCAAAATTGCGCCAAAGCCAGACGCGAAAAGCTAACCTGACCTATGAATCGCGGGCCGACCCGGATGCAAAGGTGGCCCCGCGCGATGGTGGGCCTGATTGCGACTATTGCGGCAACAAGCGTTTTGTTTTGGGTGCAGATAACCAGCCCAAACCGTGCCCTAAATGCGATGTGGCCCAGAAGTGGAAGGTTGAATCGCTCAAACCGTTTTCATCGCGCAACGAAGTTTCGGCGCGGCAGACTTTTTTTAATTACAGGACGACGTTCAAAGGGGATGAAGACGACATTTTGATGGATTGCCTACACACCGCCGAAGACTTTGCCAACGCGCCACAAGGTAAGTGGCTGGTGATGTGGGGCGAACGCGGCGCGGGCAAGAGCCATCTGTGCGCAGCAGTGGACAACCATTTGCAGCAGGGTGGCACACCCTCATTGTTCATCACCATGCCAGATTTATTGGCTTCACTGCGGCAAGCAATGGATTTGCAAACCAATACCGAGCAGGAAACCTACAGCGGGCGCATGAACCTGTTCCAAAAAGCGCCTGTGTTAATTTTGGATGATCTGGGTGCAGAAACCGGATCGGCCTGGAGCGATGGGGTGCTCTTTCAGATTTTGGATTACCGCTACCGCAACCGACTGCCCACGATGATTGCAACCAACATCAACCCCGATAACTTTGAGCCACGCGTCGCCTCTCGTCTACAAGACACCTCGCTGTGCATTGTCATCGAAAACGCCGCACCCGATTTTCGGCGGCGGCCCGTAACAGAAAAGTAATTGGTGATTAGGGATTAGGGATTGATGCAAATCACCAATCCCTAATCACCAATCCCTAATCCCTAATTCATGACAACCAAACTCTGGGGCGGCCGCTTCACCGGCGAGATAGACGCCCTGATGAAGCAGTTCAACGACTCCATCTCGTTCGATATCAAATTGTGGGACGCCGACATTCGCGGCAGCATCGCCTATGCCAACGCGCTGGCGAAGAGCGGCATCATCACCAAGAAAGAAGCCGCAACGTTGGTGAAAGGCTTGAAAGCTGTGCAAGCCGAGTTCGCCGCCAATAAATTCGAGACCCAACCCAGCGACGAAGACATTCACACCGCCGTGGAACGCAGGCTAAAAGAAATAGTGGGCAATGTGGCGGGCAAGCTGCACACAGGCCGCAGCCGCAACGACCAAATCGCCACCGACATTCGTCTCTTTTGTTTGCAGGCGATCAACAATCTCCAATCTCTAATCTCCGATCTCCAATCTTCTCTTCTTGCGCAAGCCGAGCAACACATCGAGACTGTGATGCCGGGTTACACCCATTTGCAGCGCGCCCAACCCATCACCTTTGCCCATTGGTGTTTGGCGTACTTCTGGCAGTTGGCGCGGGATGGGGACCGCCTGAGCGATTGCGCCAAACGCACCGCTGTGTTGCCGCTGGGTTCCGGCGCACTCGCGGGCAACCCCTTCAACATAGATCGTAAAGCGCTCGCTCAATCACTCGGCTTCACCAACCCCCAATCCCCAAT
>JAYTNY010000225.1:0-2427 GCA_043748055.1 Roseobacter sp. | reverse complement strand
TAGTTGATCTGCGCCCCAATCAAAAATTGGCAATAATCCAGCCGGCTCACTGTTGCTATCATGATCCCTATCTTCCTTCATTCCCGTAAGTCCTAAGCTGATACAGGCTCTTCACTCATCCCCTCATCCCCTCATCCCATTACTCATAATGCGCCTTCCGCGCCTTCGCCGCCTGCATCATCAACGCCTTCAGCCCCGCTTCGTCGCGCCGCTCCAACATGGCCGCAAATTGATCCAGCTCAAATTGAAAATCGCGCACTGCGCCCAGAATGGCATCGGGGTTGGTCAGCAGAATATCCAGCCACATCGTCACATCGCTGGCGGCCACGCGGCTGGTGTCGCGGTAGCCACCAGCCATCACTTGCCACACGTCCGGGGCGTTGTTGTTGATGGCGTATGCGTCGGTCGTGGCGACCATGGCGGTCGAGAGCATGTAGGGCAAGTGGCTGGCGAAGCTCAAAAGCGCGTCGTGGCGCGCCACATCAATCTCGCGCGTCTTTGCGCCCACGCTTTCGGCCAAGCCTTTAATCAAATTGAACGAGGCCTCATCCGTGCGTTCGGTGCGCGTCAAAATCCAGGGCGCATTTTGGTAGAGCGTGGCTTCGGCCACATCAATGCCCGCCGTCTCCTTGCCGCACATGGGGTGGCTGCCCACCGCAAACAGATGCGGCGGCAGCGCGTTCATGGCCTGCACCACTTTTGTCTTAGTGCTGCCCATATCGGTAATCACGCAGCCCGGTTTGCACAGCGCGCCCAGCTCAGCAATTTGCTCAATCAACAGCCGCACCGGGGTGCAAAGCACCACGATGTCGGCGTCGCGTACGCCCTCGGCCAAATCAATTGTGGCCTCGTCCACAATGCCGCGCTGCAAGGCCTTGCGTTTGGTCTCGTCGCTGCGAGAGATGCCGATGATCTTGCCGATTTCGGGGTTGCCGCGCAACGCCATCGCAAACGATGCGCCCATCAGGCCGATGCCGACGATGCAGATAGATTTTGGATTAAGCACGATGAGTTTTAATGTTCTGGCAAGAAACATATTATGGCGATCTAGAAAACTCGGTGTAAAGCATCCTGAGCGCAGTCGAAGGATGCGCTCTATATCGAGCTTGGCTAGAGAGGTTCCGCCGTATCCGCACAGAATTACGGATCAACATCAAGCTAATACTACCCGCTCCCCACGCCGCACCCGCACCGCCTCGGCCAATAGCTCCAACACCTGCTCGGTATCATCCCAACTAATGCAGGCATCGGTCACGCTCTTGCCATATTCCAGCGGCTTGCCCGGCACAATGTCCTGCCGTCCCGCCACCAAATTCGATTCAATCATGACCCCCGCGATGTTCTTCTCGCCCGCCTCAATCTGCTCGGCAATATTCTGTGCCACCTTAATTTGGTTCTCATGCTTCTTCTCACTATTGCCGTGGCTGCAATCAATCATCAACTTCGAGAGCAAGCCCGCCCGCGTCAGCGAATCCGTCGCCGCCTTCACGCTGGCCGCATCGTAATTCGGCGTTTTGCCGCCGCGCAGCACAATGTGGCAATCGTCGTTGCCGGTGGTCGAGACAATGGCACTGATGCCGCCCTTCGTCACCGACAGAAAATGGTGCGGCTGTGCGCTCGCCATCATCGCATCGGCGGCAATCTTGATGTTGCCATCCGTGCCATTCTTAAACCCCACCGCGCACGACAAGCCGCTTGCCAATTCCCGATGCACCTGGCTTTCGGTCGTGCGCGCCCCAATCGCGCCCCACGAAATCAAATCCGCAATGTACTGCGGCGAGATCGTGTCCAGATATTCTGTGGCCGCAGGCATGCCCATCTCGTTCACCTCCAGCAGCAGTTGCCGTGCCACGCGCAAGCCTTCGTTGATCTGAAACGAGCCATCCATATTCGGGTCGTTAATCAGCCCCTTCCAGCCTACCGTGGTGCGCGGCTTCTCAAAATACACCCGCATAATAATTTCCAGGCTGTCGCTCAATCGCTCTCGAATTTTGAGCAGCCGCTCGGCATATTCCAACGCCGCCTTCGTGTCATGAATGCTGCACGGCCCCACCACCACAAACAGGCGGTCATCTTCGTCATGCAAAATATCGTGCACCGCGTTGCGCGCACCATACACCGTGTTCGATGCCGCTTCCGAGTTAATCAGTTCTCGCATCACATGCGCCGGGGGGGCCAGTTCTCGAATTTCTTTGATGCGTAAGTCATCGGTTCTTGGTTTCATCGTTCTCCTCTTTCACTTTCGCGGTTTATAAAGTTCATAAGGTTTGTAAGGTTGCTAACGTTAAAAACTTTACAAACATTAATGACCTTAAAAACCTTCTAGCCCTGTCGAATCAAATCCGGTCGCAATTTCTCCGCGCCGTTCATGTAAATGTGTTTGATCTCTTTCGCAGCCTTTGTGGTATTCCAGTGCACCATCACCCG
>JAYTNY010000224.1:0-2328 GCA_043748055.1 Roseobacter sp. | reverse complement strand
ATTGAGTTGATTGAGACCGAGCGCGAGATTAGCCAGTACGACATCAACACCCTGCCCGCACCGCTGCTGCGCCGTGCTAAGCAAGAAGGGTTTGGGGATGCCTATCTCGCACAACTCCTCACCCCCTCACCTTCTCACCTTCTCACCCCCTCATCTGTCCGCGCCAAGCGCCGCGAACTCGGCATCACTCCCTCGTTCTATCGCGTAGACACCTGCGCCGCTGAATTTGAATCCAGCACGCCGTATTTGTATTCCAACTACGACGGCCATGACGAAAGCGAAGTGACTTTTGACAAACCAAAAATCATTGTGCTGGGCGGCGGGCCAAACCGCATTGGGCAGGGCATCGAGTTCGATTACTGCTGCGTGCATGCCTGCATGGCGCTGAGCGAGATGGGCTACCAGACCATCATGATTAACTGCAACCCAGAGACCGTTAGCACCGATTACGACACCGCCGACCGGCTGTATTTTGAGCCGCTGACGCTTGAGCACGTACTCAATATTTGGGAAGCGGAGACAGGGATGAGTGAAAACACTCCCTCATCCCTCATCCCTCATCCCTCATCCCTTGTTCCCATCCTCGTCCAGTTCGGCGGCCAAACCCCGCTGAACCTGGCGAAGAAGCTGAAAGAGGCGGGCGTGCCGATCTGGGGCACCTCGCCGGAGGCCATTGCGTTGGCCGAAGACCGCAAGCAGTTTGCGGCGGTGTTGAACGAGTTGGATATTCCGCAGCCGCCCAACGGCACAGCGCTCTCGTTGGAGGAGGCGCGCGTTGTGGCAAACGAGATCGGCTACCCGGTGTTGGTGCGGCCCAGCTATGTGCTGGGCGGGCGGGCCATGGGCATTGTGTATGGCGAGGACGAGCTGGAGGGCTACATCACCGAGGCCACCGCTGTCTCGCCGAATGCGCCGGTGTTAATCGACCAATATCTGGAAGACGCATTTGAGCTAGACGTGGACGCCGTGTGCGATGGCGAGCAGTTGGTCATCGGCGGCATCATGGAGCAGATTGAGGAGGCAGGCGTACACAGCGGTGATAGCGCGTGCATGATGCCCCCACTCAAGGTCAGCGAGTATCACTTAAATATTATTAGAGATTATGTGGAGCGCATTGGGCTGCGCATCGGCGTAAAGGGCTTGATGAATGTGCAGTTCGCCATCAAAGACGAAGTGGTTTACGTGCTGGAGGTGAACCCACGCGCCAGCCGCACCAGCCCATTTGTGAGCAAGGCCACCGGCGCACCGCTGGCAAAAATTGCGGCACAAATTGCGGGCGGCAAAACCTTAAAAGAAATTGGCTTTACCGAGGAGCCGCGCTTAGAGGGCTTCTTTGTCAAAGAAGTGGTGCTGCCGTTCAACAAATTCCCCGGCGCGTTTGTGCGCCTCGGCCCAGAAATGCGCAGCACCGGCGAGGTGATGGGCCATGCATCTACGTTCGGCCACGCCTACGCCAAAGCCCAAATGGGCAGCGGTGAACCCCTACCCACCGAGGGCGCGGTGCTGATTACCGTGCATGATTTAGACAAGGCCGCCGTCACCAAGATCGCGCGCGACTTGCACCACTTGGGTTTTGAGGTGCTGGCCACCAGCGGCACAGCCGACTGGCTGAACCGCAACAAGATTCCGGCGCGGGCGGTGAACAAGGTGAGCGAAGGCGCGCAAAATAGCGGGCCGCACGTGGTGGATTTAATTGCGACCCATGCTGTGGCGATGGTCATCAACACCCCGCTGGGCAAACGCGCCAACGACGATGGACAACTGATTCGTGCGGCGGCCATCTCGCACAAGGTGCCGCTGATGACCACGTTGAGCGCGGCGCAAGCGGCGGTGCAGGGCATTCGTGCATTGCAGCAGCGTGGCTTGCAGGTGAGGAGTTTGCAGAATCATCACGCGCAACCATGAGCGCTAGGAGCAAGGTGCCGTGTGGCGTTGGTGATGTTTTGAGGGTAACAACATGAAACGAAAACTAAACCGCCGAACATTCTTCGCCAGCGCGGCTGTGGGCTTGCTGAGTGCGTGTGTGAGGCCTGCTACAAACATCGCCACGCCTGCGTCAAGTGTCACGCCCACTCAACCTATCACACCAGCCCCTTTAGCCATGACCACTGAACCCAAGACGGCACAAGATTGGCAAGCCGAGTTAAAGCAGGCATTTGCCACACTGCCGCAAGTGCAGACGGATGCAACCTGGCAGATGACAGTGACGCCGCCGTTTGCCTTGCAATGGCCGCCGACTCCAAACACAACCTGGGTGCGCTATGTCTATGCCACGCGCGTCGATATTCAAAAGATTGCCGATGCCGCCGAGGTGGCGTTGGTGTGGGC
>JAYTNY010000223.1:0-4064 GCA_043748055.1 Roseobacter sp. | reverse complement strand
TCAATGGCCTCCAGGTAGCGACGCCGAATCTTGGTTCCACGCTCGGCCTCGTCTAACGAGAAACTTTGGGCCTTGCGGGCGTCGCGAAAAGTGCGAGCTAACTCTGACATAAGTTTTGTGGGCTAGTGCTGCAAAAGATTCTAGCATGGGCGTTCTTAAGCTACGCCAAAAGGCTGGGGACTTTTCTCGCAGAGGAGACTAAACCCCTTGCAAAAGTCATTTGGTATGCAGCGCTCGTAGGGGCGTAGCATGCAACGCTCCTACTTTTGCAAGAGGTCTCCTGAGAGACAGGGGAGGCGCAAGCGTTAGCGCTGCAACGGCCACAGCGTGAAAAAATCGCCGTGATAGTGGCCGAGAAAGCGGTGCCAGTCCAGCACGTCGTCGGTGTTGATGGGGGGGAAGTGCGCAAAAGATTCGACAGTTTGGTCGGTGCCGAGGGGCGCGCGCACCGTCATCAAACTGCCCGTGCCGCAGCAAAAGCATTGGACGGATAGGGTGTAGCGGTCGCCGACTTGCTGCACCACCTGCACGCCATCAGCTTCGTGCGGCGCATCGCACAACGGGCAGTTCAGCGCGCCAGAGGCATCGCCGATGAGTTCCTGAATGAGTTCGTCGGCGCGGGAATCTCTATGCCAGTAAGCCATTGTGTTGAAAAATAACAAACCCTCGTGGTTTTGAATTCACGAGGGTTGTGAGTTGGGTTCAAGCAACTGCTTCTGCGCCCGCAGGAGCGGCCTCGGCGGCAGGTGCAGCCGGAGGAGGGGGCGCGGCGACGACGCCATCCGGTGTAATCACCACAGTTACGCTGGGGTTCACATCGCTGCCTAATTTGATGACGACGGTGTGTGAGCCTGCCTCGCGCAGCGGCTCGCGCAGGGCAATCTTGCGTTTGTCGAACTCGCGGCCCAGCTTCTTGCTCAGCTCGTCGGCGATATTGGCGTTGGTGATGGAGCCGAACAATTTGCCCTTCTCGCCTGCTTTGGCGCTGAAGTGCAGCACAGTGCCGTTAATGACTTGCGCAATCGCGTCCACATCGGCCTTGTCTTTGGCACGGCGGGAAGTGGCGGCGCCCTTCACCCGATCCGCACCTTTGAGTGCGCCCACGGTGGCCAACACGGCCATGCCACGCGGCAACAAATAATTGCGGCCATAGCCATCGGCAATGAGTTTTACGTCGCCTGCGTGGCCTAAATTGTCTACATCCTGTGTCAGAAGAACTTTCATATCGCGCACCCTTTTGAATTAAAAGACTTTTCAAAGTCTTATATAGATTTACCGCCAGAAAAGCGGGCGCGACTATACCACAGGCATCACGCACTTTAGACGTTAAAAAGCGGCTTCGGATTCCGGGCTTTAGCCGGTTAGTGCCTCTTGCTCAAGCCAAGTTTGAAGTGCCAGTTTGTAACCGGCTAAAGCCTGAAATCCGCCTATAGCTCAATGGCATTGAAATAGACATAAGAGCGTGATGGAGGCCGAGGCTTTAGCCGGTTAGTGACTTGCCGCGTTCCGTAATTTGCGGCACGCGCTACTAACCGCCTAAAGGCTCGGCCTCCGAGTTTCGCCTTAATTCAATGCCATTGGCCTATAGTTACGGCACGTTGCGCTGCATAGCACGCTGAGATTGCATGGCGCGATTGCGCTCGCTGGTGCCTTCCAGGATGGCGGGCCAGTCCAGTAGTTTGGCTTCTTTTTGGCCGATGGCGATGAGCGCAGGAATTTCGTTCACGTCATCCAGGCCGATCTCGCGGGGCAGTTCGGGGTTCCAGCGGTAGGGGCGGGATTGGGCGAAGTGGCGCAGCACCAGTGCGGTTTGTTGATCGGACGGGATGCCCATCAGTTCGCCAACCACAAACAGTGCCCAATCGATAATATTTTGCGGGTTGTGCTTTTTAGGGTAATGGCCGGTGCCGAGCGAGACGATGATGGTGTCTTCAGGCACGTAGGTGCCAGCGGGTGTGTAGTAAAACGCCTCGACACAGGCTTGGTAGACCGGGTTGCCCGCGATGCCCACACCGCCATCAACACATGGGCCGATATTGGGCTGCACATCCCACGGCTCGAAATAGGTGGGCGCGGCTGCCGAGGCGGCGATGCAATCGATCAGCTTGAGTTCGCCCGTAGTCTGCGCGTTGGCGGGGTTGTCGCGAACGAAATACCACGGGCGGCCATCGCTCACGCGGGTGGCGGTGATCATCACATCGATGGGTAACTCGTTGAGCGTGGGATCGCCCAAATAATTTTTGAGCTGGTCGTACATGGGCGCGGTGCGATATTTGTAGCTGAACAGGCTGGTGAGCCACAGAATCCAATCGCGCCGAAAAATAATTGGCCCGCCAACCTGGTAAATCTCTAGGCAGCGCTCGGCGCTGAGGCCTTTAGCGAGGCCGCCCGCGATGATGGCTCCGGTGGAGGTGCCCGCGATGGAGTCGAATAACTCACGGGTGGGCTTGCCCGTGATCTTTTCCAGCTCGATGAGCGCACATAACGGAATGATGCCGCGAATGCCGCCGCCATCGATGGAGAGAATGCGTTTCTTTGCCATTGGGTTCACCTCGGAAATTTTTTCATCACTAAGGCTACTCTTTTGACAGGATGACAGGATTTCACAGGATTAAATCCTGATGAATCCTGCCATCCTGTCTATTTCGGATAACGTCTAAATGATGACCGATGACGAGTATAGTTGCCGCGCAGGATTTGGGATTGACCTATAGGGGTTACATGAGGAGTTGAGCGATGACTATTTCTTTAGAGCAACTGAAGCAAGAGGCAGAGGCGTTAAAAGTCCAGTTGGTGGCGGTGAGACGCGATTTGCATGCCCACCCCGAACTGGGTTTTCAAGAGGTGCGCACGGCGGGCGTGGTGGCCCGCAAATTAAATGAGCTGGGCTATGAGGTGCAGACCGGCGTAGGCAAAACGGGCGTGGTGGGTTTGGTGGAGGGCGCAAGGCCCGGCATGGGTAAAACGCTGATGCTGCGGTTCGACATGGACGCGCTCCCAATCCAAGAAGAAGTGGATGTGCGGTTTAAGAGCCAGACCGACGGCGTGATGCACGCCTGCGGCCACGACGCGCACACCAGCGTGGGACTAGGCGTAGCCGAGTTGCTGATGAAGCACCGCGACCGCTGGAGTGGCACGGCCAAGTTTGTTTTTCAGCCCGCCGAAGAAGGCATGGGCGGCGCAGCGGCGATGATTGCCGATGGCGTGCTGGAATTGCCAAAGCCGGATCGGGTGCTCTCGATGCATGTGTGGAGCATGGATGAGGTGGGCAGCATTGCCATGACCGACGGGCCGACGATGGCGGCTGCGGATGGGTTCACCATTAAAGTACAGGGGCGTGGCACGCACGGCGCGGCCCCACATTTGGGTGCCGATCCGGTGATTGTGGCGGCGCACATTGTGTTGGCGTTGCAGACGATTGTCTCGCGCAACATAGACCCGACCGACGAGGCGGTGGTGACGGTGGGCTACATTCGCGGCGGCACAGCCAGCAACGTGGTGCCGGACTCGGTGGAGATGGGTGGCACGACGCGCGCCTTCAAAGATGAGTTGATCCTGATGATGCGCGAACGCATCAAACTGATTGTGGAGAACACCGCGACGGCGTTTGGTATGCAGGCTGAGGTGAAATTCCCCGAACAGTTTTGCCCAGCCACAGTGAACAATGCTGTGATGGCGAACGTGGTGCGCAAGACGGCCCAGGAGCTGGTTGGCGCAGATCACGTCGCGTCGGATCATCGCACCATGGGTGCAGAGGATTGTTCGCTCTTTCTCAAAGCCTTCCCTGGCGCGTATGTGTTTGTGGGTGCGGGCAATAAGGCCAAAGGGATTAACGAACCGCACCACAGCCCGCGCTTTCAGATTGACGAAGATGCGCTGCCGATTGCGACGGCGCTGATGACGGCAAGCGCGGTGAAGATGCTAAACGAGTAGAAGTGATTGGGGATTAGAGATTGGTGATTGACGATGAGTGACGCACCAATCACCAATCACCAATCACCAATCACCAATCACCAATCACCAATCACCAATCACCAATCACCAATCACCAATCACCAATCACC
>JAYTNY010000222.1:0-10830 GCA_043748055.1 Roseobacter sp. | reverse complement strand
GGCCGCATCGATGAACCCCAACACCTATCTCTCCGACATCTTTGTAGATGAACTGGCCCGCAGCGGCTTGCGGCATGTGTGCATTGCGCCAGGGTCGCGCAACACGCCCATGACGTTGGCGTTTGCGGCGCACCCCAACGTGCGCGTGCATTCATTGCTGGATGAACGCTGCGCCGCGTTCTTTGCGCTGGGCCTGGCGATGGCGACGCGCCAACCGGTAGCCGTGCTCTGCACCTCGGGCAGCGCTGCCGCCAATTTCTTCCCGGCCATTGTGGAGGCCAGCATGTCGCAGGTGCCGTTGCTGGTGCTAACGGCGGACCGCCCGCCCGAATTGCGGCACAGCGGCGCGAACCAGACGATGGATCAGGTGAAGTTGTTTGGCGGGTATGCGCTGTGGGCGGTGGATATGGCGGTGCCGGAAGCCAATGCGTCCGAGTTGGCCATTCGCAATGTGCGGGCGACGGCGGCGCGCGCGTGGGCTGTGGCGAATGGGTTGGTGAAAGGCGTCGTTCACATCAACCTGCCTTTTCGAAAGCCGCTGGAGCCGACGCCGGAAGAAGCCGCGCAGCACGCGTTTGAATCTAGCGCAAGCCCCATCAAACTAACGCGTGGCAGTCTGATGCCCGCGCAAGCCGATGTGGCCGCTTTGGCAGAAGTGATTGCGCAACACGAGCGCGGCGTACTTGTGTGCGGGCCGCGTTGTGCGGATGAGCCGTTCCCGCAAGCGGTGCTGGAACTCTCGCGGCTTAGCGGTTACCCGGTGCTGGCGGACCCGCTTTCCGGTTTGCGGTTTGGACATGAGGGAGTGATTGGCAGTTACGACATTGCATTGGCTCATAGTGGAATCGAGCGCGAGGCGGATGTGGTTATTCGCTTTGGCGCGGTGCCCACCTCGGCAATCTTGTGCAGTTGGCTTAGCAAATGCGGCGCGGCGCATCGCGTTCACATCACCGAGCATGGCGTGTGGGCCGATGACGACCATCGCATCAACTGGCTGCTACAAGCCGACCCAACCACCACCTGCAAGGCAATCTCGCGTGACCTCGCAGGTTTTCCTAAACCTGCGAGGTCTGCGTGGCGAGAGCGCTGGCGCAACCTTGAATCCAAAACACGGGCTACGCTGCAAACGACATTAAGCACGGGCGCTTGGTTTGATGACGCTGCCGTTCACGAATTGCTCGAGGCGTTGCCAGAAGGCGCACGCCTGTTTGTCGGCAACAGTCTGGCAATCCGACATGTGGATGAGTTTGGTTACGCCCGTAGCAAGCGCATTGAGATTTTTGGTAGCCGGGGTGTGAGCGGAATTGATGGCAACGTGTCCACAGCGCTGGGCATCGCCGCCGCCGATTTGTCTCGGCCTACGGTTGGGTTGGTGGGCGATGTGACGCTATATCACGATATGAATGGGTTGCTGGCAATGCAACGGTTGGGCCTGCACAATGCCACCCTCGTGGTGATGAATAACAACGGCGGCGCCATCTTTCATCGCTTGCCCATCGCCAAAATAGACCCGCCATTTACTGAGTTGTTTATTACGCCGCACGGGCTGAGCTTTGCGCATGCGGCTGGGTTATATGGCTTGCGCTATGCCCGTGCAGAGAACCGTGAGGCATTGCGAGCCGCGTTAAAAGCGCGATTTGATGGCGCGTTGGATGCACCTCAGTTGATTGAGGTGCCAAGCGACGCGCAGCAGGATTTGGCAGTGCGCAAAGATATTCAGATGCAAGTTGAAAGGGATTGAAATAAATAATGGCAAAAACAGTGAAATGGGAAACAGTAAAAGAATACACGGACATCACGTATGAGAAAGCGGATGGCATGGCACGGATTGCGTTTAACCGACCTGAAGTGCGCAATGCTTTTCGACCCAAGACAATTGACGAAATGATTGATGCGTTTCGGCATGTGTGGATGGACGAGAGCGTGGGCGTGATATTGCTGACGGGCAATGGGCCTTCGCCCAAAGACGGCAAATATGCCTTTTGTGCGGGCGGCGACCAAAAAGTTCGTGGCTATGCGGGCTATGTAGGCGATGACGGCCACGCGCGCCTGAATGTGCTGGAGCTGCAACGCATTATTCGCACCATGCCCAAGCCGGTGGTTGCATTGGTGGCGGGTTACGCCATCGGCGGGGGGCATGTGCTGCATGTGATTTGCGACATGACCATTGCCGCCGACAACGCGGTGTTTGGGCAGACCGGCCCCATCGTCGGCAGCTTTGATGCGGGGTATGGCAGCTCGACATTGGCGCGCATTGTGGGCCAGAAGAAGGCCCGCGAGATTTGGTATTTGTGCCGCCAATACAACGCCACCGAGGCGCTGGACATGGGCTTGATTAACAAGATTGTGCCGGTAGACCAACTGGAAGCTGAGGGTGTGCAATGGGCGCAGGAGATTTTGGAGAAAAGCCCCATCGCCATTCGTTTCTTAAAAGCGGCCATGAACGCCGACCAGGATGGGCAAACCGGCCTGCAAGTGTTGGCGGGCGATGCCACCATGTTGTATTACATGAGCGAGGAAGGCAACGAAGGCCGCGATGCTTACAAAGAAAAGCGCAAGCCGAATTTTAGGAAATTTCCGTGGCGGCCTTAGAAGAGGTGATTGGTAATTAGGGATTGGTGAAGAGTGATTGGAGATTGGTTGGCGGCGCAGGCGCGAGCTAAGCCAGAAGGCTTGGCGTTGACGTTTCGCGAAGAGCGTTGGTGTTACCGTGAACTGCACGCGGCAGTAGATGTGTGGTGCGCCAAGTTGGCTGTGTGGGGGCTGAAGCCCGGCGAGATTCTGGCGACGCATCTGCCTAATGTGCCTACACATGTGATGTTGGTGTATGCCGCAGCACGGCTGAGCTTGGTGCTGGCCCCGCTGAACATACGGCTGACGGTTGCGGAGCTTGCAGCACAACTGGCGCACTTGCGACCAGCGGCGTTGATTTGTAACGATGCCGGCATGCGCGATGCGTCGGCTGGTCATGCGAGCAGCGCGGTCACGCTTGCACAGCTCGCATCGCTCAATCTCCAATCTCCAATCTCTAATCTCCAGTTTGCAAATTCGTTTGCGCTGGAAAACACGCAAGCCATCGTGTTCACCTCCGGCAGCACGGGCGTGCCGAAGGGCGTGGAGCTGAGCTTTGGCAATCACTTCTACAGCGCGGTGGCCTCGGCTTCGCGGCTGGGCACGCTGCCGGAGGATTGTTGGCTGAGTTGCTTGCCGTTGTTTCACGTCGGTGGCCTGGCCATTATTTTTCGGGCGTGTTTGTATGGCATCACGGTGGCGTTGCACGAGCGGTTTGATCTGGATGCGATAAACGCCGCGTTGGACACACAACCCATCACCCTGATCTCGTTGGTGCCGACGATGTTGAAGCGGTTGATGGAAACGCGTGAGAGATTCCCGACATCGTTGCGGCTGGTGTTGTTGGGTGGGGCGGCGGCGGATGAGGCGCTATTACAAACGTGCGTGCAGCGAGGCATTCCGGTTGCACCCACGTATGGCCTCACCGAAGCCGCCTCACAAGTGACAACCCTTGCGCCACAAGAAGCCGCCCAAAAAATTGGCAGCGTGGGCAAGCCGCTGTTGTTTACACAGGTGCGCGTTGTAGATGAGGCTGGACACGATGTGCCACCGAGCGAGATTGGCGAAGTGGGAGTGCGCGGGCCAACGGTCATGCGTGGCTACTTCAATAACCCGGAGGCTACCGCACGCGCCATCAACCCAAACAACGAACTGCGCACCGGCGACCTGGGCTATTTGGATGCCGACGGCGATTTGTGGATTGTGCAACGCCGCAGCGATTTGATTGTGACCGGCGGCGAAAATGTGTTTCCGGCTGAGGTGGAGCGCGCCCTGCGCCAACATCCAGCGGTGAGCGAGGCGTTGGTGGTGGGGTTGCCCGATGCCGAGTGGGGCCAGCGGGTGGCGGCGCTGGTTGTCTTGAAAGAAGGGACTGAATTTACCGTCGATGAAATCATTGCCGATGCGCGATTGCGACTGGCGGGATACAAGCTGCCGCGCCTCGTTCGCTTTGTGGCGCATTTGCCCATGCTGGCCAGTGGCAAGCTAGACCGCGTCGCTGCGCGCAGCTTGTTGGAAAACTAAATGCCGTTCATCACCATTGATCAGACGCGCTACCACTACGCCGAAATGGGCACGGGCCAACCCATGCTGTTGTTGCACGGGTTCACTGGCTGCGCGCAAAGTTGGGCCGAGGTCATGAAGCCCTTGTCGCTTAAGCACCGCGTCGTCGCCATTGATCTGCCTGGGCATGGCTTAACCCAGGCCCCAGATGATGTGGCGCAGGATGTGACGCAATTTGCCATGCCCGTTGTCTCGCAGCAGGTGGCATCGTTTATCACCACGCTCATTGGCACGCCCGTTCATTTGGTGGGCTATTCGATGGGGGGCCGATTGGCGCTGCATGTTGCGTTGGAACATCCGGCGTGGGTGCAGCGGCTGATATTGGAAAGCGCCTCACCTGGGTTGGAGGCCACGGACGAACGCGCCGCCCGCGTTGCCAGCGATGAGGCATTGGCCCAGCGGATTGAGCGCGATGGTATTGCGGCCTTTGTGACCGAGTGGGAGCGGCTGCCGTTGTGGCGTTCTCAGCAGGTATTTGCTGAGGAGAAACGCATGCGCCTGCGTGCGCAACGGCTGCAAAACAATGCCCGTGGCTTGGCACTCAGCTTGCGCGGCATGGGCACGGGCATGCAACCTGCGCTGTGGCATCGGCTGGGTGAGCTGCGCATGCCCACACTGCTGCTGGCTGGGGAGTTGGATGCCAAGTTTGTGGCAATTGCCCGGCGCATGGCCGCTGCCATGCCCCAAAGCCTGTTATGCGTCATTCCGGGTGCAGGGCATACCACGCACTTGGAACAACCCGAAGCGTTTGTTGCGCATCTCGGTTAGTAACCGCCTTTTACTTGTTTGGGCTGGCCCATGTTTCTGCTATCGCAGCGGTAGTGGCAGATGGATCAGCCGCCCCCGAAGTGAGGGTTGCTGCCAGTTGGGCGATGAATGCCATGACCAACACAGAACAGAGTAGCACGATAAGCTGCTTATCCAGATTGAGGTTGGGGTTGACGATAAACGACAAGGGCTTGTGAGCTTGGCGATTTTGGATGCGATGTGAAGTGTTTGGGTCTGCCATTGTGTGGAGGATTGTATGAATAGTTTGAACGACTGGCATGGGCCTAAAGTCGCAGGCGGCCCGGTCGTAAGCAGTTTGTAAGCCGCAATAAAGTGGCTGAAGATCAACTGGCATGAACCTTGTGGATTGCTGAACCCAGGCTGCACTTGCGAAATCACGAGTAAACTTGCCGGAACTATGGAAAGCACCGTAATCACCATCACGTCGGGGAAGGGTGGGGTGGGCAAGACCACCACCACAGCCAACCTGGGCGTGGCATTGGCGCTAAAGGGTAAAAAGGTCGTTGTGTTGGATGGCGATATTGGCCTGCGCAATCTGGATATTGTGATGGGGCTGGAGAACCGCATCGTTTACGACATTGTGGATTATGTGGAGGGCCGTTGCAAACTGCGTCAGGCCCTCATCCGCGACAAGCGCGCCCCAGAGCTATACCTCATCCCCACCGCCCAAACCCGCGACAAGACTGCCATTAATCCCAAGCAGATGATGGACATTTGTGCCGAGCTTAAAAATGAGTTCGATTTTATTTTGGTGGATTCACCAGCGGGCATCGAGCAGGGTTTTCAGAATTCGCTGGCCCCAGCAGACAAAGTGTTGGTGGTAACCAACCCCGAAGTGTCATCGGTGCGCGATGCCGACCGGGTGATTGGCTTGGTCGAATCTCAGGAGAAAGGCCCGGCCCAGCTTGTGATTAACCGAACGATTGCGGCGCGCGTGAAGCGGCAAGAGATGCTCTCGCTGCAAGACATCATGGAGGTGCTCAGCACCGAGATTATTGGCGTGGTGCCGGAAGACGAGGCGATTTTGTCATCCAGCAACCGAGGCACGCCTGCCGCCTATGGCAAGACGCCCGCTGCATTGGCCTATCACGATATCGCCCGCCGCCTGTGTGGCGAGGACGTGCCGCTGCAAACTGAAATGAAGGAATCGTTTTTGGACAGCTTGAAGGGCCTGTTCAAGCGCGGCTAATTCAGGAGATACACGCTATGGATTTTCTGAAGCGACTATTCGGCGGCAACAGCAGTGCCCAGGATGCTAAGCAGCGGCTGCGCCTGGTGCTCATCCACGACCGTTCCGAGATTCCACCGGGCATGTTAGAGCTGATTAAGGATGACATCATCGCTGTTATTTCGCGCCGCATCAATATTGACCGCGAGAACGTGGATGTGAGCATCAACAATACAGGTTCGGAGAGCAAGCTTTCGGTGGATATCCCCATCTTGCCCGACAACGCGCAAAGCACAGGCCGTGTGCGCGGCGCGCCCTCGCGGCGGCCTACCAAGTAACCCCAAAACCTCCCGATGCGCTAGAGCCATCGGGAGGTTTTTTTATGCGGCATACTTACGCCCATGTTAGACCGAAGAATGTGGCGGCACTACGACTACTCGCTGCTGGCTGTGGTTATGATGTTGCTAGGTGTTGGCGTGGCGATGGTCTATGCCGCCTCGTATGGCGACCCCGTCATTGCACGCACCCCCATAGACCAAGCTGTGACTGGGCTGGTGGGCATCATCGCTCTCGTCCTTATTAGCATTCTGGATTACACGCTGCTCAAAAATCTGGCCTGGCCTATCTATCTTGTGGTGCTGATTGCGCTGGCGCTGGTGATTGTGCCGGGCATTGGCACGTTGCGTAACGGCGCACGGCGCTGGTTCACCATCGGCACGCTCGACTTGCAGCCCGGCGAATTCGCCAAAATTCTGATGACGATTGTTCTTGCCAAATTTATTGCCGACCGGCAAGGCAAACGGCCCTATTTAGAAACTGTGGCGCTCTCCTTACTGTTAGTTGTGCCCTGTGTCGGCCTCATTTTGCGGCAACCCAACCTCAGTACGGCGCTCACCATTGTTTTTGTATGGTTGGTGCAAGTCTTTGTCGGGGGCATCAATCGGCAGCATGTAGGCATCATTGTGATTGCGGGCCTAGCCATTGTCTTATTAGTTTGGAACCTGGGCCTCGTTGAAAATTACCAACTGCGTCGTGTCGAGTTGCTACTAAACCCATCACCGGAAAATTTGGAACCTGGCGAAAGGTATCAGGTGGAGAAAGCCCTGGATTCTCTGGGTTCCGGTGGCTGGTGGGGGCAAGGATATTTGCAAGGCACGTCCAGCCAACTGCGCTATTTGCCTGTGCGCCACACCGATTTTATTTTCTCGGTGTTGGGTGAGCAATTTGGATTTGTCGGCGCGATGATCTTAATTGCCATGCTAATTTTTGTCATCGTGCGCAGCCTGCGCTCGGCGTATGTGGCCCGCGATATGTTTGGTCAATTGCTGTGTGTGGGCATTGCGGCCACGCTCTTCTTGCAGAGCTACATCAACATTGGCATGCAGGTGGGCATCATGCCTGTTACAGGCGTGGTGTTGCCCTTCATCAGCTATGGGCGCAGCAGCCTCATTGTGTTGTTGGCCGCCATTGGCATCATCCAAAGCGTTGCCATGCGCCACAAACGGCTGGAGTTCTGAAATGGACTTCTTGCAAAAGTCTATTCGCACACGGCGCTCGTAAGGGCGCAGCATGCTGCGCCCCTGCTTTTGCAAGCGGCCTATTGCATGCGCAGCAACACGGGCGCTTTGGCCCACAACGCTTCTAGGTTGTAGTGCGCACGGTGGCTGGGCGCAAAGATGTGGACGATGAGGTCGCCGTAATCCATCAGCATCCATCCGCCCACATCGCTGCCTTCCACGTGGTGCGGACGGGCCTTTTGTTCGTCCCTCAGTCTGTCCTCTATGCCACCTGCAATGGCGCGCAGTTGGCGGTCGTTGCTGCCAGAGCAAATCACAAAGTAATCCGCGACCATCGAAAGTTCGCGCAGATCGAGCAGAAGAATATTCTCGGCCTTCTTGTCGGCAGCGGCATCCACTGCAAGGCGGGCCAGCGTGAGGGTTGGCGATGAAGTTGTTGAAGCAGCTGTTGAAGCTGCTGCAAGAGCGGTCGGTGTTTGGGTCCCAGTCAGGGCCTCTTTCAAAGAGTCTGTTTTTTGCATTCGTCCCGAATTATAAATCCGCTATACTCTTTCGCGCTTGGCCGTCTCTACCTAAGCCCCTATGTGGACGACAACCATTTCTGCCCTGCTCCTTCCTCTCGGCATCTGGCTCATTCTCTCTTCTGCTACGCCAAAAGCCGATGAAAACCGCGTTGCTGTTTCCGGCATACTCACGGCGCTCGTGGCGTCGCTGGCGTTTGCTGCATCTGGTTTTGCACTCATGTCTCCGGGTGGTCTCACGCTCGCCATCTCCGGCCAAGCGTGGGCGGTGTTGGGCAACACCGGTTTTTTGATGGGTGGTGCGACCGCGTCACTGGTGCATTTTGTGCCACAACTTGCGTTGGCGCTGGCATGTGCCCTGTTGGTCAGCAGCGTCATTGCGCGCCGAGCAAACTATCTTGTTCAAGCAGCCGTTAGTGCAGTTGTAGGTGGCGTGTTGTTTCCAATTGCGGGGAAGTGGGTGCTCGGTCGTGGCTGGTTAGCAACACTCGGCCAACACCTCAACTTTGGGCATGGGGCCGTAGATTTTGGCGGCCTTGCCACTGCTGCATTAGTAGCGGGGATTGCAGGCTTGGCGCTGGTATCGGTCTTGCCTCGCAGGCAAGCTGCCCCAAACGCTGGGCTGCCAATTGCTCAGTTTCCGTTTCGGGCCATCAGTGGTGCGGCGTGTGTGTTGATGGGGTCGGTGACTGTCTTTGGCAGCAACCCCATGCTTGGAAAGCTGGCCGACAAAGCCACTCTTAGCTACTTCATCACCCTAAGTTTGGCTTGTGCTGTGGCAGCTTTGTGCGGCTTGCTCTATTCACGGGTTACATCGCCGCAAACCGATTCGCTGTGTGCAACGCGGGCCATGCTGGCGGCGGTCATTATGGTGAGCAGCGGGGCGGGCGCGTTGCCGGTTTGGGTGGCTGCCGCACTGGGTATTGTTGCGGGGTTGCTCGCCACAGTAGGCCTCTACATCGTCCACGAAAAATTACATCTAGATGATGACGGCGCACTCATCACCAGCGCCTTGCTACCGGGTGCCATCGGGTTTCTTGTCACGGGTTTGTTTGCCAATGGCAGCGTAGGTGCGGGCTGGAACGGGGTAGGGGACACCAGCTATTTGGCCGTGTCACAACTGGGCGTGGTGGGCTTGTTGCCCATGGCCGCAACAGTAGGCGACCCAGGCCAACTTACTGCTCAGCTTATTGCCATCGGCAGCATCGGCGCTGTGTCTTTGCTGGGGGTAGGGGTGATGGCGTATGCGTTGCGGCCTGCATTGCAAACACCGTTGGTGATACCTGTTGTGCAGGCGCCTGTGCAAATGCCTATGCCGGAGCCAACACTGACGATGTCAATAGCATCTATTGCAGCGGCAACGCCGCAGTGGTCAGAACCGATTGCGCCAGCCAGGATCATCGAGATTCAGCCGATTCAGGCTGCCCCTGCGCTCATGATTGAGCCTGAGCCGGTCAGCATCACCATCGAAAAAGCCCGCGATGTGGAACGGGTTGCGCCACCCCCTGCGCAGCCACAACCCGATTCCCAACATGCTTTTGCTGCCACGACAATGGCCTCGGAAAAGAAGAAAGCGGAGGATGGCTTGTTGGATCGCTTGCGTCGCTTGCGCCGAGCGAATTTGCCAGAGCAACCGGCGCGCGCGCGCAAGGTGGCGTATCCCATCCGCGTCAACGGCAAGCGCCTCATCCGCCCGTTGGTAGACGAGTCTTCGACCAAAAGCTAAGTCGCTTGCTCGCGCCACATTCGGGCCAACCGACGGTACAGGTCAAAGTTGTAATACGCCATGAGCAGGCTTAGGTGCATGCCATGCGCGCCATCGCGGTAGCCTTTGAGCGAAATAAACCGGCGACGAAATTCGCGCAGCGGTTGCAGAACAAAGTTGCGTGGTTTGGGTTTAACACCTTGCTTAAACAAAATGCTAGCGTCGTATTCTGTGTATTTGCGCTGTTTGTGATGAAACTGTTCCACACTCTCATAGTTGTAATGAACCAGCTCGTTTTTTAAGTAACCCATCGCGCCGTCATACTGCGCTGTTTCATGCACCTCGCGCATCGGGTCGAAGCTTGCCTTGCCTACCTGGAATAGCCGCGCCTGAAAATCTGGATACCAGCCTGCACCCAGGGTGAGTTTGCCAAAAAGATAATTGTGGCGAGGGACAGAATAGACCGTGCCGAGTGGTGTGCGGAGGGTTGTGCGAATCTCCTCGGCCAGCGCTGGCGTGCAACGTTCGTCGGCATCTAGAAAGAAAACCCACTCTGAACTGACAGCAGCGAGTGCGGCGTTGCGCTGTTGCGCGTAGTTTTTGAATTTATTTTGAACCACGCGCGCGCCGTACTCGCGCGCAATCTCGCAGGTCTGGTCGGTGCTCAATGAATCAAAGACAAGCCTGTCATCGGCCCAGGCCAAGCTATCGAGACAATCGCCGATATGCTTTTGTTCATTAAACGTCAGCACAACAGCCGTCAGTTGAGATGTAAATGTGACTGGAGATGTGGAAGGCACACGGTTGATTTTACGCAAGTGCGCTGTGTATAATCTTTGCAAGTTAACAAACGGCGACGTGGCCAAGTGGTAAGGCGAGGGACTGCAAATCCCTTATGCGTGGGTTCAATTCCCACCGTCGCCTCTGATATTCAAGGGACTGCCCAATTTGGGCAGTCCCTTAAATGTTTTTCGGGAGATGGTCAAGGATCGGTTG
>JAYTNY010000221.1:0-10560 GCA_043748055.1 Roseobacter sp. | reverse complement strand
CATTTGGTTTTTGTTTTGACAGACTCCCTGATTAAATCGGCTGCGCCGCCACCTGCATCGATCTCACCGTCACGCCCATCACATCGGCTTTGGGATCGTGGTTGCGCTCCCATTCACAAATCTGGCGCGACATCTCCACGATGGATTTGACGCGCTCGAAGCGGCGTTGGTTGTAGTTGGCCAGCACGGTTTCGAGGTCGTCGTGCTGTTTCAACTCTTCCGTCAACACCACCGCGTCCTCAATCGCCATCGCCGCGCCCTGGGCAATGTGCGCCGTCATGGCGTGAGCCGAGTCGCCCACCAGCACCACGCGCCCTCGGTGCCACGGCGCAGGTACCAAAATGGTCTCGAATGGGCGCAGCACCACCTTGCTGGAATCGGTGATCTGCGCGCTAAGCTCGGCGATGAGGCCTGGATAACCGGCGAGGCGTTTGCGCATCTCCTCCGCCAGCGAATCGGCGGGCAGCTTGGGCACACCCTCCGGTGCGGCATCGGTGATGAAGATATACATCGTGTCAGCGCTCAGCGGCACGATGCCCACTTTGGGGTCGCCCATCCACATCCAAATGTCCGTCACATAGGGCGGGCGGGGCAGGTTGTAGCGCCACACCACTTGGCCCTCGTACTTCGGCTGCTCTGCGTTACCAAACACCAACTGCCGCACGGTAGAGCGCAAGCCATCGGCCCCCACCACCAAATCGTAGTCACCTGTGCTGCCATCGGTAAACGTCACTTGCGCACCGTTCGCGTCTTGCGAGATTGATTGCACGGTCATGCCCAATCGCACATTGGCACCTGTGGCTTGTGCCGCATCTTGCAAAATCTTGTGCAGCCGTGGGCGGGCGATGCCGTTTTGCGCTGGAAAATTCGGCCCCGCCAACTGCGGCTGTGGAATATCGGCGATGACGTGGCCGTTAGGTGCGTGCAGCCGCAAGCCAGCCATGGGGTAGCCCTGCGCCACGGCCTCATCGGCCAGCCCCAGCGCCGCCAGCGCACGCAACGCATTCGCAAGCTGAATAATGCCGACGCCATACACATCCCACTTCGGGTTCAACTCCACAATGTCTACAGAAATGTTTGTGTCGCGCAATCCAATAGCGGTGCAAAGCCCGGCAATGCCGCCGCCAACAACTAAGATTTTCTTCACAGGTGTCATAGTCCTCCTAATCAGTCCATCCACCTAACGCATCAGCAAACCAATCGGCAATGTAATCGCGCCCGAAGGCCATGTTGTCCGCGCCAACGTGCTCCACGCCGCCTTCACGCTCGGTGAAGATTTTGATTTCGCGGCGCGGGCTGGCGGTGAGCTGTGCGTAGCTTTGGTGCGCGTAATCGATGCTGATCTGCCGGTCTTTTGCGCCATGCGTAATTAAGAACGGAACCGTGATGCGATCCATGACACCGTTCAAATGCATGTCCGCCGTTTTGGCGTGGAAGTCCGGCATATCTTTTGCGCCGAACACCCACATCACATGCGACCAGTAGTGCGGCACGGGATTTTCGCCTTCGCGGCGCAAGCGCTTTTGTTGCACCTCGGCCCAGTTGTGGTTTGCGCCCCAGGCTGCGCCGCATGCAAAACGCGGCTCGTAGGCCACCGCACGCGGCACGTAATGCCCGCCCAACGAGATGCCCGTCATGCCGATTTTGGCGCGGTCTACATGCGGTTGCGCCTCCAGCCAATCCACCGCCTTCGATGCCCACTGCTCGCTGTGCGGCGTGGCGGGCAAGCGCTGCAAGCGCAGCGCCTCGCCGGTGCCGGGTTGATCCACACACAAGGTCGAGATGCCGCGACGGGCCAATGCTTGGGGCAAGCGCGTCCAATACAGCAACTCTTTGCAGCTATCCAGCCCATTGCAAAACAGCACGATGGGTGTCGCGCCAGTCGCGCCATTCGTGCTTGCGCGCGTCAGCAACCCAGGCATCGTGCCGGTTGCCAATGGCACTTCCACCCGTTCGCAGTTTTCTTTGCCCAACGCCATGGCGCGTTCGAAGCAACGCTGTGCTTTGGCATAGGTGTCTGCACGCCCGGGGTGTCCGTGCCCTTGCATACGCTCGGCGGTAAACAAATACAACGACGCGCGCTCTAACTTTTTGGCGGCAGAGAACGCCCGCTTGCGGGCTTCATCCTCGGCGGCCAGTTCAATCAGCGTGTCGGCTTTGCGCACCCACTCCGCCATAAAGTGCTGCGTGCCCGCGTCTTCGCCTTTCGCGGCCAGCTCTTTGATCGGTGCGCACATATCAATCAGTTCGCCCAATTGCGCGCCACTTTCCATTGCAATTGAAAGCGAAAGATTCCAAACGTAGTTCGGAAAGTACTCAAACAGTGCCATGATTTATAGGGTCAGTAGACGTTATCGGAAATGGACAGAATGAACAGAATTCAACAGAATTTACAGAATAAATTCTGTTGAATTCTGTCAAAAAATCTTATTGCCAATAACTTCTTTTGAATTAGTGCTGTGCGTTGGTTGGGTTGATTGACCGCTGCAACGCCATCTCCGGCTCGCCGATGACTGGGCCTTGCGCGGGCGGGAAGGCCTCCAACATCGAATCGGGCATGGGCAAATTTCTGAACATGGAGTTGGGGCCTTCGCTGCCACGCCAAACATGCGGCTCCCAATCGGGCACATAGTTGCGGTAGCCGCCGGTGTTGAGTTCGATGCGCACGCCGCCTGGCTCGCGGAAATACAAATACGTTTGCTCGCCGATGCCGTGCCGCCCCACGCCATACTCAATCGGCGTACCGGCCTCCACCAGCAGATCGGCAGCGCGATACATGTCGTCGTTGCTCTCCAGCCAAAACGCCAGGTGGTGAATGCGCCCCGGCACACCAGAGAAATCACCCGCCATGCCCAGGTCGTGCGATTTTTCGTTTGTCGTTGTCACGCCAAACACATACATATTGGGGTCGTGATTCATGGCAATATAGGCCATGACGCGAAAGCCGAGTGTGTCTCGATACCACTCCGATGCTGTTCGAATGTTCTTCATGCCCACGGTGATGTGATCGAGTTGGCGCGGGGCGACCCCGTGGTTGGTGTGGCGTTGGGGTCTATCTGGGTAGGCCGATTTGAGCGCACCCGCACCCGCGTACTTCTCCACATCCCAGAACAATTGGTGGGCGTGGCCGCCGGGGCCGGTGAAGCGATAGGCGCGCCCCACGCCGATGCTGGCATCGCACCACTGCCCCTGCACCCCGCTGGCCTCTATGTTGCGCACAGCCTGCTCCAACTCATCTGGCCCATGCGTGCGCCACGCGCTGTAGCCGTGGCCGGGTTGTGCGGCAGATGTCAGCACCAGGCTGTGATGATAGTAATCGCCCCAGCAGCGCAAGAATACGCTCTTGCCTTCGCGGGCCACTTCTTCCAGACCCATCACATCCTTAAAGAAGGCAACCGATGCGTCTAACTTAGGGGTTAACAGTTCGACATGCGCCAAATGGGCGAGTAGCAATTTGCGTGGCATTTGAACTCCTGTTGTTTGTCTGTCTACTTGTCTACTTGAGTGAAGATATTTAATCAAATATCAAACAAGTGTCAACTTGGATTATTAACACACGTTACGCAGTGAGCGCATCTGTCGCGTATGCGTCGCAAGGAACAGCCGCTGGTGAGCGGGCGCTCTTGTGTGAACCACAATCCTGACTAACAGCAGGTTTGCTAGCCGGCAAGGTCAGATAGAGTTCTCTAACCTCGCAGGTGCGGCTCCGAGCCGAGGAAACCTACGAGATTAAGTGATACAAGGAGAGAAAAAATGAGCAACTCTGCAAAAAGCGTTTTCGTGTTTGGGGTTTATCTGGTGGGGCTGGCGTTAATTCTGCTAATCTCGCCCAACACCTTGTTCGGCCTGTTTGGCTTGCCCAGCAGCACCGAGGCGTGGCCACGCGTGGTGGGCATGCTGGCCTTCTGGCTGGGCTATTACTACATTCAGTCCGCACGCACAGGCTTAACCGATATGTTTCGATGGTCAGTTCACGCGCGGTCCTTGGTCATCGTTTTCTTTACCGCCTTCGTATTGCTGGGCTTTGCCCCCGCCCCGCTCATTCTGTTTGGCGTTGTAGATTTGCTGGCCGCCATCTGGACCGCGCTGTGCCTGCGCGCCGAATCAGCGTGAGGCCGGGCCAAGCACACCCAGCGCCTGCGCCTGCGCCATCGCCTGCGTTCGGTTCTTTACGCCCAGCTTGCGATAGATATTCACCAGATGTGTCTTGACGGTGTGATCGGAGATGCAGAATTTTTCGGCGATGGCGTGATTAGTCAAACCCGCGCTCAGCAGCCGCAGCACCTCTTGCTCGCGGGTACTGATGGAGGCCGCAGCCGTCAATCCACCCATCTCCTCGCGCAGCAATACCTTTGCGTTGCCCACCATCCGCAAAATTTCTTTGGCAAATGCCTGGGTCTCCGTTGGCAATTCGTCCGCCTGCAGCAGCCATGCCAGCAACGGCCCCACCCACTGCTCATAATCCAAAAACGGGCGCAAGAACGATTCTGGCGCAGCCTGCCGCAACACCACCCGCATGTGTTGCTTCGCAGAACTCATTTTGCGCTGTTCAAACAACGCAACTGCCAGCATCACCCGTGCACCCAAAATAGACTTGAACAAAAAGCCGTTTGGATACGTTGCGATGAGCTTGTGTAGCACCTGCTCAGCCGCTGCAAATTGGGTTTGCAGCAACAATAGCTCGGCCCACACCCCTGCCGAAAACGCATGAAGCTGGCCGCTGGCATCGCTCAACTCGTCCAACAAGGCTTCGGCGCTGGCTGTGTCGCCCTGTCGCAAACAAGCCAATGCCTCGTAGGCCACCAGGTCCTGGTCTTGCCACAAGCCAGAGGGGTGCCGCGCATGCAATTCGCGCGCCGCTTGCAAGGTGGATCGGGCCGCGTCATTCAGCCCTCGGGCCAATTGAATACATGCGCGCTGTATAGCCGCATGAATAAGCATGTTCGAGCTGGCGGGGTTCGGGTCGGCCTCTTCGGCGCGCTGCAAATGCTGGCTGGCCTGCGCCAATTGATTGCGCTCGTAACACACCTCGCTCAACACCATCAGCGGAATACTGGCGGGTTCGGGCAAGGCGCGCCGCAGCCGTTGCGCTTCTTGTAATACCTGGTGGGCTATTGCCTCGGCGCGCTGCAATGCGCCTTGCGCCGCCAGCGCGCTTGCGTGCATCCCTCCCGCCATCAACACCATAAACAAATGTTGCTTGGTCTGGGCCGCTGCATACACCTCTTGCAATATGGCCCCGGCCTCATCGGGCCGCCAGCGCATTACAAAGGCGGCGTGCGCCATGTGTTGCATCAAGTGCCACACATCGTCGTGGCCTCGGCCAAACAACATGGGCGCGTGGCCGCTCTTTTCGGTGGCCCAGGCTCGCCGAATTTGGCGAATCTCGGCTACCACCTCACGCTCGTCGTGCGTTTGCGCCCGCGCCGTTTTTTTGTTGATGTTGGTTTCGATGCGCGCCAAAAATTGGCCGACCTCGGTGCGCGGCAGCGCCGCCATTGCCAAACTCATATACACAAACAACAGCGTTTTGTGGTGCTGCACCACGGCCTCCGGCAATTGCTGCAACCAGCGCAGCAAGCGCGAGTCCTCGCCAAATTGCGCCAGTTCGCGCAACGCCATCGCCTCAATTAACGCGGCGGCTTCCTCCCACGCCTCAATGCGCAACAGATGGTGAATGGCATCTGCCGGGGCCTGATGTTGGCAATACCATTGCGCCGCTCGCCGGTGCAGGTCATCCACCTCGGTTGCAAATTGCAACGGCAACTGGCTGCACAACATCTCGGCAAATAAATCGTGATAGCGATACCAGCCATGCTCTTCCGACCGCACCAGAAACAAATTGTCCTGCCACAGTTGCGCCAACATTTCGGCCCCATCTGTGCGCTCGGTTACCGCATCACACAACGGCCCAGTCAAGTGTTTCAACATCGCCGTCTTTAGCAAAAATGTTTTTACGGTTTGGGGCTGCTGATGAAAGACGCGCTCGACAAAATACTCGCGCAGAAAAGTGTGTGCGCCGGTAAACGTCTCCATAAAGTTGTGGTGCTCGTTGGGTTGGGCTAACGCCAATGTTGCCAACGTCAGCCCCGCCGCCCAGCCTTCGGTGCGCGTAATCAACGTGCGCACATCGTTTTCGGCCAAGGGTGATGTGTGTGCGTGTTGTGCCAAAAACGCTGCACCCTCGTGCTGGGTAAAGCGCAAGTCATCGGCCTGTAACTCCGCCAGCTTGCCCTGCGCACGCAGTTGCCCCAACGCCAGCATGGGCCGGGTGTGGCTGGCGATGACGACTTGCAATGCCGTTGGCGCGTGGTCTACCAAAAATTGCACCGCAGCCAATGTATCCGTATGTTGCACATGGTGAAAGTCATCCAGCACCAGCCCGATGCGGGCGAAGCCACAGCCTGCGGCATCTTCACTCGCCTGCACAATCTTGTTGAGTAGGTCACACACAAATTCATGAATTGCGGCAGGCGTTGTGGCGCGGCACTCGGCGTGCAAACAATCGCACAAGCAGGGGTGCGCCATCCGCAACGCGGCTGCGGCCATAGACCAGAAGCGCTGGGGTGGGCTGTCATCGGCATCCAGCGAAACCCACGCCACAGGCATTTGGCCGCCCTGCCGCCACGCATTCAACAGGGTGCTTTTGCCGAAGCCACTGGGCGCACAGATGACGGTGACAGCGGCGTTCATGCGCTCGGTCAGGCGTGTCCGCGTAATCAGCTTTTCGGGCAAGGCGGGGGGGCGCACTTTGGTCAGCAGCAAGAACGACATGGCATCGCTGGCATCGGGGCGTGCAGCATTTGGGGATGCCGCGCTAGGGCGCATCTGGGCATGTGTCTCTCCTCGTGAAGCCCCAGCCAAATAAGCGCTGGCCTGTTCCAACACGGCCTCAGTCAAATCATCGGCTTTGCCCAAATAGGCCTTGCACAGCTTGCCCTCGCGGCGGCGGTAGGCATACCAAAAAGCGCTGCCGCGCCGCAACTCGCGCTTCGCCGTAAAGTGCCCGGCCCCACCCTCAAACACAAAAGTGGCGTGGTCGGCCAGCCAGTCTCGCCAGCGCGGCGTGCAGAGGTGAATGGCCGTAGCACCGGGCGTGGTGAGCACGCCATTTTTTACGGTGGCTTTGCCAGATGAGTTACCCAACACCCCAGATTGTAGGCATTGTTGGGTAACTTGCACACCGAACGACCTCAAAACAACCCCAAAGATCAACCAGATGAGCGATTGGACACGCACGAACTTTCACTATGCTTATCGCCGCACAAATGTCACACAAACAACACGCTCAAGCGAGGAGAACAAATGACCGCGCATGTCACATTCCCAAAAGGGTTTCTCTGGGGCGCAGCCACCGCCGCCCACCAAGTTGAGGGCGGCAACACCAACAGCGAGAGCTGGGTGCTGGAGCACACGCCCGGCAGCATGTATGCCGAGCCATCTGGCGATGCAATAGACCACTACCATCGCTACCGCGACGACATCGCGCTGCTCGCTCGGCTCGGCTTCAACAGCTACCGCTTCTCCATCGAGTGGGCGCGCATCGAGCCAGAAGAAGGCCTATTCTCGCTGGCTGCGTTAGAGCATTACCGCCGCATGTTAGCTTGCTGCCACGAACACGGCCTCACGCCCATCGTCACGTTTCACCACTTCACCTCGCCGCGCTGGTTGATGAAAACGGGCGGATGGGAAAGCCACGACACCCCCGACAAGTTCGCACGCTATTGCGAACGCGCCGTAAAACATTTGGGCGATTTGATCGGCGCGGCCTGCACCACCAACGAATCCAACCTGCCATCGCTGCTCAGCAGCATGGGTTATATGCCACCTGCCGAACAGATGCGCGCTGCGCCGTGGTGGGTGGCTGCCGCACACCAGTTGGGCGTGCCCCCCGCCCAACTGGCGCCCTTTCAATACATCGTCCCCGAAAAAGCGTTTGATGTGTTCATCGCCGCGCATCGCAAAGGCATGGCGGCCATCAAATCTGGCCCCAACAACATACCGGTGGGTATGACGCTGGCGATTCAAGACATACAGGCTGGCCCCGGCGGTGAGGCGATGGCCGATGCCATGCGCTACAAAATCAACGGCATGTTTTTGGAGGCCTTGCGCGGCGATGACTTTGTGGGCGTGCAGACGTATTCGCGGACGTGCTTTGGCCCCAACGGCGCGCTGCCGCCCGAAGAAGGCGTTGAGAAAACATTGATGGGCTACGAGTTTTGGCCCGAGGCGTTAGAAGCCACGATTCGCTACGCCGTCAGCATCACCGGCTCGCCCGTCATCGTAACGGAGAACGGCTTAGGTACACCCGACGACACACGCCGCATCGAATACATTCGGCGGGCCGTGCGTGGCGTGGCGAACTGCTTGCGCGATGGCTTGGATGTGCGCGGCTACTGCTATTGGTCAGCGTTTGATAACTACGAGTGGTCTATGGGCTATCGGCCCACGTTCGGCATCATCGGCGTAGACCGCGCCACACAACAACGCACGCCCAAACCCAGCGCGCATTACCTGGGCGAGATCGCTCGTGCGAATGGCATGACACATTGACCAGTTTTGAACCACAAAGACACAAAGCACACAAAGAAACCCTTCGTGATCTTCGTGTCTTTGTGGTTCAAAACTGAAAACCTCAGATGATTGCGTGAGGTTTAACGACAGGAGAGTAAACGGCACCCCAGCCGTCTATTCAACGTGAGCAGGTAAAAGCCTGTTCGCAAGTTGGACTACCAGGAGGTAAAGAGAAAATGGTTACGAACAATAGTCAGAAGAACAAAGTTTCTCGCAGAAAGTTTCTGCAACTCACCGGTGTTACGGCGGGCGCGGCAGCGCTCTCGGCGTGCGCGGTGAGGACGGCAGCGCCGGGGGCAGGCCCCGCAGCACCCGCTGCAGCGACAGCCGCACCCGCCGCCGCAGCGGGTGGCACCACGCTCGAATTTTGGGCGTTTGCCGAAGACCGCCTCAAGTTTGTGCGCGAGGTCATTAAGTCGGATGCCTGGACAAAGGCCCACCCGGATGTCACGATCAACTTCCGTGTGTTGCCCTACCGCGAAATGCACGACAAACTGTTGACCGCGCTGACCTCCGGCACCGGCGCGCCCGATCTGGCCGATGTCGAAATTTCGCGCTTCTCGCAATACATCAAAGGCGAGCGCGTGGGCTTTGTGCCACTGAACGACATGGTAGCCCCCGAACTGGACAACGTGTATAAGGCCGCCGCCACCGACCCGTGGACGTGGAAGGGCCAAATTTACGGCATTGGCAACGAGTTGAACACCGTGATCCTGGCCTACCGCAAAGATGTGATGGATGGCCTGAACATCAAGACGCCGTTTGCAACCTGGGACGACTACATTGCGGCTGGCAAGAAAGTAGCGGAAGGCGGCAAGATGAAAATGGCCCCTATTCACGATATCTCGTGGGGCGATTGGCACATGATGGTGCAGCATGCAGGTAGCACGTTGTTCGACGACCAGGGCGAGTACCAGGGCGACAACGAGAAAGGCGTGCAGACGTTGGAGTTCTTGCACGACCTGGTCTACAAGCACAAGATTGCTGGCATTGCGCCCGCCGATGCACAGAACGAATGGACTGGCCCGGCCTTCTGGGCGGCTGTCAAAGCTGATCAGTTTGTAACCCTGTGGGGGCCGCCGTGGCACATGGGTGGCCTCATCGGCAACGCACCCGACCTGAAAGGCAAGTGGGCGGCGCAGGCATTGCCCAAGGGTCTGGGTGATGGCAAGCCGACGGCCAACTTTGGCGGCACCGGCACCACAATCACCGAGCAATCCAAGAACGTGCCAATCGCCTGGGATTTGATTCGCATGTCGAACCTGACGGTGGAAGGGGTGATGGGCGACTTCAAGATTCGCACGGCCTACCCGGCTTACAAACCAGCCTACAAAGACCCCGCGCTCAAGGCGCCCAGCGAGTACTTTGGCGGCCAAATCATTGGCGAAATCTACGAGAAGATTGCACCCGAACTCACCGTCTTCCGTCAGTCACCGTATTGGCCCGAGACCACCGAGGCGCTGCGCAACAACGTGATTACGCCGGTGATGCAGGACAAGAAAGACGCTAAAACCGCGCTGACCGAGCTGCGCGCAGAGGTGGAGCGGTTGAAGAAGGGTTAGCATAAAGTCGGAACCCGTCGCAAAACCTCACAGGTTGGCCCACAGAGCCTCAGTAAACATAGGCATCGCGGGCCAACCTGTGAGGTTTAGATTCGTATCTCCGCGTCTTGCGTCTTGCGTTGGTCTCTCGCAAACCCAACGCAAGATGGAAGACGCAGGACTCGCACATACTTTTAGCTATGCAGGCAAACCGAATCTCACCCGCCTCGTCTGCGCCACAGACAACACCCGCACCATCGTGGTGGAGCCGCAACCAGCGCAAGGTTGCGCCTTATCTTTTTGTGCTGCCGTTCTTTGCCGCCTACAGCGTTTTCTTTCTCTATCCGGTCATCTCCTCATTCTTTCTCAGTTTTAACAAACAGACCGGGCTGAGCACGCCGACGTTTATTGGCCTGGGCAACTACATTGCGCTGAGCGAAGACCC
>JAYTNY010000220.1:0-5352 GCA_043748055.1 Roseobacter sp. | reverse complement strand
GGAGGAAGAAGGGTCCTTTGTCGCCAGGCTTCTCGGAATAACCGTCTCTTACTTTTTGTAAGGCTCACAAAGTATAGCTATTTGCAGCCTTTGCACAAGCCCGCTACAAAGTTTCGTGTCACGGAACAACGCCCACACTCGGTAACACCTGCTCTCTAAAGTCATTGTTGCAATCATTGCTGTCATTATTGGGCGGCCAGCGTTGCAAAGTGTGCCCGCCCAGGCTAAACGTGCGCGTAAACGGCAGTGTGCCTGCGGATAAGCCAATACCCCACACGGCCGCATCCACCACGCCATCGTTCGGCCCCAACACCACCACTTCATCGCCCATATTGGCTAAGCTCATCGTACCCGTGCTCCAGGCGGTGTATTGAATCAAATCGGGTGTGTCAGGGTCGTAATTGCCAATCTCAAATGCAGGCGCAACGCCCCAGTCCTGCTAAAACATCAACGCGTTCTCGGCAATCACCAGCACGCCGTTGGGTGGCAAGGTTGCCGTCACTGGGAAGGCATACATGCCATCGCCAAAGCTGCCACCTTTTATGGCTGCATCGCCAATCTTGTAGCCGTTCAAACTGATGGGGTAAGGGCTGGGGTTGTAAATCTCGACCCATTCACGCCCTACTTCATTTTGGCCGCCTGCGTTAAACAGCACTTCGCTCACCACCGGGTAGGTCAGCACCTTGGCGGCATAGTCACGCATCGTCAGCGGCAAAAAGATGGGCTGTGCCAGCGCAAAATCGGTGTAAAACACATTGCGCAAATACGCATACGCCTCTTGTGATTCGATCAGCAAACTCATCTCGCGGTCGCGCTTGGCGCTGGTTTCGGTGCCGTTCCACGAGCCAATTTGCGCAAAGGTCCGGTTGCCCAACTTCACCAGAATCATCTTATTGTGAATGCCGCGCCCAGTGGTATTCACCCGCGCTGCCCGCACATCCCAGCCATTGGCGGCGGCTAAACCCAGCACATATTGCACAGTGGCCGCGTTGCTGCGCACATCCAGCGGGTTGTCGTAAAACTTATCTAGTGCCAGCCGCACTTTGGCCCCACGCGCTGCTGCACCCAGCACAGCGCTCAGGCGAACGTTGGGGTCGTTGATGGCATTGCTGGCCGTCGCACCCCAATACGGCGGCTCATCCAACTCTTGCACCAATACTTCATCGCCCGCACCCGCCGCGTTTAGCAGCACCAAAATGCTGTTGCCCGAACGCACATGGCTTTCGGGCGATGTAGCCAGCGTGACCGATGCAGGCGCAGCCAAACGCAACGGCGCAAACCGCACGGTGTAGCTGATACCGCCTGTGGTGTATACCGGCGTAAAGCCCACCGGCGGCGGGCCAAACGGCGCGCAAACGCCACACCAGCGCGTAATGTCGCGCTGCATCGGGTCAAAATCCGCCGCAAAGATGGCATTGGCCCGCGCCACTAATTCTGGCGCAGCCACAACCGCCAACACACCACGATGCCCCGCCGTGCCATCACTTTTGTCATCATCCGGCAGGCCGTTTATGCCGAAATTTTCGGAACTCACCAGCAGGCGGGCGTTGTCTATCACCGCAAACTTGGCGTGCAAATACGCATAACGCGCCCGAACCTTCGTTGCCGCATCCGAGCGCATAAACCAGCAACCACTCTCCAGGCTTATCTCGCTGATGCGCATGCAAACGTAACGCGTCTGATCGGTCAGCCCGCCTACGGGTGCGCCATCTAGCAGCACCCGAACACGCACGCTCGCTTTTACTTTCTCCGCCAATAGTTCGCCCAGCCGAGCGTTATCAAACGTAAACAACTCAATATCTATCGAAGTGGTTGCAGAGGCAAGCGTTTGCGAAACCACATCAAAACTGGCATCTGGCGCAACGGCCAGGGTGATGGCGCTGCTGGCGCGCACCGGCTCAAAGAATTCCTCGAAGCGCCAACCGGAGTAAATGGGTTTGCGGCCATTCAGTGGGTCGGCGCGATCATTCAGCCAATCTTGCGCGGTGTCGGTGTCCACAATCGGCAACTTGCGCATCAACACTTGGCCATCGTCGGCAATGAGCTGCGTGACGGTGTAAGGCTGCAACGGTGCGCCCACCCACCCCACTTGCGGCGCGCCGTTGCCATACACCAGCGTGTCCACAATCGTGCCTTCGGTTTGCACCAATTGCAACGTTGCGCCGCTGTTGCTCAGGGTAAACGAGGCGCTTTGGTCGGCCACAGCGCCGCTGCTAAAAGCTGGCGTGCTGGAGTTGCGCTGCACCAGAAAATACCCTAGCGGGCCAATGCTGCCCGCAAGCGCAATCACATCCCCATTGCTGATGTGAATTTCCCAACCCGCCAGTGATTGTGTAAAGGCAGTGTTATTGTAAAGCTCCAACCACTCCGCATTCGCGTTCGCTTTGGTGCCTGCCCAAGCCACCTCGTTGATGACAACCGTAAGCGAGAAGATTGCACTTGGGGTAACTGCGACAGAGTTCCGCGCACGCGGTGTGCCGTTCACCGCGTTGCCGTCTGCATCCAACGCAATGGGCGGGGTAAGGGTGGCGCTGGCCCAGTTAGAGGGTGTATCCGCCGCACCCGCGTCGATGCGCTCCATGCTTCGATAAGCAGGGCTGGCTACCCCCGCATCCCATCCACCGCCACTTGCATTCACGCTATCCAGCGTTTGTGAGACAGCGAACTGCAATCGTACCGAGCCGCCATCGTTGGCAAATGTCAGCGGCTTGCCCGTCATCTCGGCATAGCCAAGCGTAGGCGTAAAACCGAATTGGCGCTTGAACGCTGCGGCATCGTTGGCAACCCACAACCGCGATTGTGCGGGCAGCGTAATGCCCACCGCTGGAAAGCTGAGCGTGCGATTGCCTTCATCAGTCAACGACCACTGACCATTCAACAGCACTGGCTGTGTCGTTGGGTTAGTCAATTGCACCGCTTCATCCAAGTTGCTTTCAAGGCCGTAATAGTGCAACGCACTCACCACAATTTTCGGCACCGATGCTATCGATATTATTGTCGGTATTGTTGCAATATTTGCTTGTGCAAACGTTGTATTCGGTGCGCAAAGCATTTGTATCAAAAGTGTGATGCTCAGGGATAGCGTTAGCGTTGGGCGGCTATGTTTCATGTGCGCACACAATAAACACTTTACACGCTAACGCAATACGTCAAATCGCCTGTTTAGGGCGAATAGTTAACGACTATCCACTCGGCTAGTACTCGCTCAGTAGAATGAATGTGTGATCCCTCGACAAGTATGGCTGGTGCGACACGGCCAAACCGATTGGAACCTGGCGCGTCGCTACTTGAGTCATTCCGATAGGCTGCTGACGGTGTTTGGGCAAGGGCAGGCGGCGGCGTTGGCGCGTTTCTTTGCGGGGCGCAAAGTTGATGGGGTGTTGCACACCGGTTTGGCTCGCACGCAGGCCACCGCAAAAGCCATCATCGGTGCACGCGCCATCAATGTTGTGTGTGATGAGGCATGGCGCGAGGCCAACCACGGCGACTGGGAAGGCCTGACCTACACAGAGGTGATGCAACGCATGCCCACCGATGCGCAGCACCGTTTTGCCGACCCAGTGCACAACGCCCCACGCAATGGCGAGAGCCTGGCCCACATGGCGCAACGCGTCTGGTTGGCATGGCAACAACTCGGCCAACATTTTCCCAAGCAACGCGTCGTCATCGTGGCGCATGCAGGCCCCATCCAAGCCCTGCTGTGCCAACTGCTGCACACGCCGCTGCACGAGCACTGGCGCTGGCGCATCGATGCAGGCAGCGCCACCGGCATCGATGTTTATCCGACAACGACGATTGTCCGCGCGATTAATCATGTGCCTGTTTTTGGGCGGACGAATGGCCCCCACCCCAACCCTCCCCCGTAAATCAGAATTTACGAGGGAGGGAGCGCTGGCTCCCCCTCCTGTCAGAATAGGAGGGGTTGGGGAGAGCCATACAGCGCAACATCGAACTTAGTTCTGAATCTGCATTAGTCACTGAATAGTTACGATTAGAGGGTGAATTTGGATATGAAAGCAGCAGCATTTGAAGATATACAGGCCGAGTTTATAGCGCGTATCAGCAAGGCAGTGTATTGCAGCATGGCGACGATTGATGAGCAATCACGGCCTCGCTCACGAATCATGCATCCCATTTGGGAGGGCGTTAACAATCCTGTCGGCTGGGCTATTTCGTGGCCCCTTTCGCATAAGGCGAAACATCTGGAGCGCAATCCGCACGTGTCTTTGGCCTACATCCAAGACAAAGACAAGCCGGTGTATGTAGATGGCCGGGCCGAGTGGATTGACGACCCCGCCGAGAAGTTGCGGGTGTGGGAGCTGTACAAAACAACGCCGCCACCGCTTGGGTTTGATCCAGAGCCGCATTACGGCACGATCCATCATCATTACTTTGGCTTGCTCAAGTTCACGCCCTGGCGCATTGAGCTAGGGAGTTTGCAAGGCGAGGCCATAGTCTGGCGGCCTGTGCCTGCGTCAATATGAAATCTTTCTTCGAGGCCATCCGCTTCCTCACGCTCATCCCCATCCCCTGGCTGCGCAGCACCAGCGAGGACTTTGAGCAGACCATTGCCAACTGCATGGCCTGGTTCCCCGCCGTCGGGCTGCTGGTGGGGTTGATGGGATGCGCGGCAGGGTTTGTTGCAAATTACTTCTGGCCGCAGTCGGCACTCATTCGCGCGCTTGCCGTCGTCATCGTCACCGCCATCGCTACAGCAGGCTTGCATTTGGATGGCCTGAGCGACACCTTTGACGCGACGATGAGCTGGCGTAGCCGCGAGCGCATGTTGGAGATCATGAAAGACAGCCGCATCGGCGCGATGGGGTCGCTGGCGCTGATCGCGGTGTTCTTGCTGAAGGTTGGTTTTCTGGCCGCAGCGGGCGAGGGCTGGTGGCGCGCGGCATTACTCGCGCCTATGCTAGGCCGCTGGGCCGATATCTACGGCATCTTCTTCTACCCCGCCGCGCGCGAGGGAGGATTAGGCAAGACCTTTCACGACAAAGTAAAGAAACGCGATTTTGCCTGGGGCAGTTTGTTTGTGTTGGTCGTGATGGCGCTGGTGGCCGTGTTTGGCACGCAGCCCGCCCAAAATGGGCTGCGCAGTTTGGTGGCGTTGGGGTTAGTGTTTGTTGCTACGGTTTATCTTTGCCGCAAATGGGTGAAGCAACTGGGCGGCCTCACCGGTGACACGTATGGCGCACTAAACGAGATTGGCGAGGGGGTGGCGTTGGCGGCGATGAGCGCACTTCAGGTGCCAGGCACCTAAGTCACGCCTCAAACAGTCGTCGCACTCTAGCCATCGCCCCAGCCTCATCCCCAGCCTGCGGGTAAAACTCCAGCCCAATCATGCCC
>JAYTNY010000219.1:0-2045 GCA_043748055.1 Roseobacter sp. | reverse complement strand
ATCAACGCCTACATTGACGACAAGGTGACGCTGCTGTTTGGGCCGGTGCTGGATTACTTGAAGCAGGAGGGCCGCACCGTCACCACCAGCCAACTCGATGCGTACTTTAAGAAGCAAGCGCAGATGCACACGCTGAGCAATGTCTACGAGTGGCTGGCCGACAAGGGCTTGATTCAAAAAGTGCCATCGCCGCTGCGGCTGACGCACAAGAGCCAGGTGACGGTGGATGAGGCGGCGTATTACTGTGAGTGAGGCGAGGGATGATGTTGTGATGCGGTAGTGCGTACGGTTCACTACAGCATCACAGTATTACTGCATCATGTATCACTTACCATCTCCGCAAAGCCCAGCATGGGTTGCCAGCCGTCCTCGCCCGAATCAAAACTCCACCAGGCCGATAGCACGGCTTGCACCACGCCCCACCCTAGCAAGCGTTCACGATCCAGCGTGAGCAATTCGCTGAACTGGGCGATGCGGCGGGCCAACATGGGTTGGGTGATGAGTTGCTCGTTAGGGTTGTAGAGAAATGAGGCGATCTCGTAGGCCGGTTCGCCGATGATGCCTTTGGGGTCAATTGCTCGCCAGCCTTGTTCGGTTTGCAAAATATTGAAGTGATGCAGATCGCCATGCAGCAGGAACTGGTTTGAGTTGGAGTTGGAGGTTGAGCTGAGGAGTTGCGCGCGTAGTGATTCGGCTTGGGCGACGAGGTTTTCGGGGAATGGGCCGGTGCCGCCGTTGAACTTTTCTCGGATTTCCAAGATGCCGTTTGTCCAGCTTTCGAGCGTGCGGAAGTGATGTTGCGCGGGCGCGGGTTGCCACAGTTGGCGCATCACCTCAGCGGCGATTTCGGTGGCGCGCTCATCTTGATGAGGCACGAGCGTAGACAGCATGGTGCCGGGGTGCAACTGCTCCAGCAGCAGAATGCCGCGTGCCTCGTCGGCCTCGATCAGTTTGCAAATGCCTCGGCCTGCGTAGAGGCGTAGAGCATTGATCTCGCTGGTCAGTTCGTCGTTGGGCACACCCAGCTTTAGCACCACCAGAGACTCATCGGCCCGAACCGCAGGCGCAACGTAGTTGTAGGAGAGCTTGAAGGGCGGCTGCACGCGCAGGTGCCAGCGCTGTTCGCATTCGTCAATTAGGCTGGGTAATTGTTGAAGCCAAGCCGCGCCTGCCTCGGCAAAGACGATGCGGATGGTGTGGGCGAAGTTTTTGGGGACTTCGCGGATGGACTGCGTTGCCATGCAAAAACTATATCTTCTCTTTGGGCAACATCCGCGACAAGACGGCAGCTAACCCCTCGACATCTTGTCTATCTTGTGTTGTGTATTGATGGCCTCGAATGAGTGGAGAACCGGATTTACATCCCCATAGCGCGTTCGATGGCGCTAGGGAAACGCTGCTCAAAATCCAAAATGCCCACCCAGGTTGGCTTGATGAAAACGCGAGCCATCTGCGGCGTGATGGGCTTGATCTGATCGAGCCAAGCCTGGCCGGCCTCTTCACCAAACACCCGTTTGCACATGGCCGCGTATTCCGGCGCGATCCCGTCCACCGTATCGGTGCGCACATCACCGCGAATCAGCAGCACCTTGTAGGGCATGCTGTCGCCATCAATGGTGATGGCAACTTTGGAACCGGTCTTCAGCACCTTCATCTTGGGTGCGCCCGGCGGGGTGCCTAGCACAATCTCGGCCCCGTTCCAATGAAAGCCAATCGGGATGACGCGTGGCGTCCCATCTCGCCAGTTGTAGGCCAGCCGCGCGGGAATGCGCGATTGCAGCAGGTTTTGCGCGACGGGGTCATCGAGTAACGTAACCGATCCTTGTTTTGTTGCCATTTGGTTTTCTCCTTATCGTCATCATTCAGTCAATATCTTCCCGAAGAAATGCACGAAGTCTGCTGGCGGCGCTAATCAGAGCGTCAGGCTCAACCTTCTCCGAAGCCGATATTTCAATTGTGGACTTGAGAATATCTTTTAGCGAAAAATACGGTGGCCGACAGTCGTCTGTTAGATAGAGCCCACCCATGTCAAAATACCAATCGCG
>JAYTNY010000218.1:0-4245 GCA_043748055.1 Roseobacter sp. | reverse complement strand
GTTTGTCGCCGCGGCTCTACACAGTGCCAGACATCACGGCCGTCACCTCAATCTCCACCATCAGCTCTGGGCTGATGAGCGCGCTGACTTCCACCAGCGTCGCCACTGGCTTCACCTCGCGGAAGAACGCACCGTGCGCGCGGCCCACCTCCTCCCACCGCGAGATGTCGGTCACGAACATGCGCGTGCGGATCACGTCTTGCAGGCTGGCCCCCGCTGCCTGCAAGGCCGTCTCAATTTTTTGCAGGATGTAGTGCGCCTGCGCGCCGGGGTCGTTTGGGCCAACCACTTGGCCGTTGTCATCCACCGCTGTTGTGCCCGCCACCTCCACCACGTTGCCCAGCCTAACGGCCCGCGAGTAGCCCACAATGTTTTCCCACGCTGCGCCCGAAGAGATATTTAGTCGCTGATTCATAGCGCAATTAGGCCACAAACTTGCGTGCGGGCTTGTATGCTTTTGCCGACTTTCTACATACTTCGTCTTAGGACTTTCAACACAGAAACATTGCAGAACATTGGAGAACAGCAACATGCGCGGAACATTTCAAGGAGTTTTGGAGGGCCTGCTGGGCCTAGCCCTGGTTTTGGGCGGTCTGGGGGGATTGGTTGTGGGGGGCGCCTACGTCTGGCGTGAGCCGCAGACCACTGTCACACTTCGCCCTCCAATCACAAAGCCAAATTCGCCAAAGCAATTGTTGCAACCTCAGCAACTTGAGTTGCCGACAGCCATCGTGCCAGTTGTGCCAGTCATGGCGCAACCTACGCCTGATGTAGCCAAGCAATCAGGCCCAGACCAAATCGCACCCCAGCCCAATCAACCTGAACCCGCGCCCACGCCCGAAGCCCAAACCGATGCCGCCGCCACTGCCGTGGCTGCCGATGCAACCGCCATCGCTCAGGTGCAATGCCAAACGCCCAACACTTGGTTTTTGCCCACCGGCGCAGCCCGCAGGCCACGCATCGTTGCGCGCTTTGGCAAACAAGCCGAGACCTCGCCGTACTTTTTGGCGCTGCTGCAGAACGGGCTAATCCCTGCCAACGCACCTAACGTGGTTCACACCGGCATCGATTTTGGGGTGGATGCCAACACGCCGCTGTTTGCTGTGGCCGATGGCGAAGTTATTTCCACCGATTACAGCGATTTGTACGGCAAGCACTTGCTGATGAAGACGCGCGAGGGCGAGGTGTTATACGCCCACCTCAACGAGATTTTTGTGCGGGCGGGCGAAACCGTGACGTGCAGCCAACCCATCGGCCTGAGCGGCGCAACGGGCAAGGCGTTAACCGGCGCACACTTGCACTTGGAGCTACGCAACAATGGCAAGCCAGTAGACCCTATGCCGCTGATCAAGCGCTCGTTGGGGGCGGATAAGCCGGATTGGTTGAAGTGATTATTTCTCGCCGCCCTCTGGCCCGTAGAAAAACACCCAGGTGGCAAAGTCGTCGCTGAAGTCCTCGAAGTGATGGACGACACCGGCAGGCACAAACAGCACATCGCCCACGCCAAACGCGTGTTTCTTATCGCCGTTTACAAATTGGCCGCTGCCTTGCATCACCACATAAACTTCGTCGCGGGTGTGTGGCTGCTGCGGGTCTTTGCCGCGCGGGGCGTAAATTTCTACTTCCAGCGAGCCATGCTCGAACATTACCTCCCAGCGGCGGCCACCTGGGCCAGGCAGGGTTTTCATAGCGTCGGCTAGTTTGATTTGGTTGCGGGTGCTGGCGAGATTGTCCGGGATTGGGTTTATGTTTTTTGCCATGCCTCAAGTTTCTCTCAAATGCTTTGCGCTTTTTTATTTCTGCGTATGGCCTGTGTTACGCTACAAAATTAGAGCAAAGGGTATGGGCAATATGCAGACCTGTATTTTTTGTTTATTTGGCTTTCGCTGTTCAAAGGAGGGATGCATGCCATGTGCAAAGAACACGGAAAATTTTCAGGGGGGGGGGGGACAACTCCCGAAGACACCCACGATAAGACCGATGCGTTCGTCAAGCAATACCAACTGACGGTATGTGAAGTAGATGTGTTGACCTTGCTGATCACTGGCAAGACCAATGCCCAGATTGCCAGTTCGCTTTCGCTGAGCAAGAAGTGCATCGAACACCATCTTCATAATCTGTATGCCAAGCTGGGCGTTAAATGGCGTGCAAATGCCATTATTTGCGCGATGAGGGATGGGTTTATTGCAAAAGATTAGGGTTTCGCCTAGTTGAAATTCATTGGGTAAAACTTAAACTGCTTAGGCATCCACCAAGATCGCATATTCAAAATTACGAAGAGGTATTTATGGGAATTAATACGCGAGATAAACTCAACCGTCCACACACGAAAAAAGAGGCATCATTGTCTGTAGTTCCAACACGCCGATCCTTTATTCGACAAGTTGCTTCGGGGTTATTTGCCTTTTGGACATCTGCAGTTTGGTTAGCAAGGCCTGATACTGTTGCAGCGTGGGACCCATGTTCCTGTAAGAACTGTTTTGTTAGCGCAAATGGAGCACCATGGTGTAGCTGTGGCGTTAAGTATCAAATGTACAGTGGGCCATGCTATGACTGCCGCACAGCAACTTTTTGTGGCTACTTGAACACGTTAGTAGCTGTAGGTAGCTGTTAGAGCAGGTGGCATGACATTTTCAGTACCAAGAATCAAATCACAGTTATTAGGATGGTGAAATATGAAACGACTAGAGCTGTATCGTAAAGCAATTGTATTTGACGGGCTCTCCGGCTGGTCCGTTGCATCAATAACAGTAGATGACCAAGCAACTTCTAAAACGACCCCCCAAGAAGCATTTGACAAAATTCAGGAAGATACCTTCCAAGGTACAACTGTTCACGACCAATTTCTCAATGAGGACATTCACATCACGCCTCAAATGTTCCATCGTGCCCTAGAAGGAGCTAAATACTCAAACAACTTATCGTTGAGTATAGATTTAGAGTTTATCCCCGATGACAAGAGTCGCAAGAAGCCAAGTGAAATGGTGGATTGGCTAAAGAGACGCGGACACTCTGACGACGAAATTAATGCGATGATAAAGTTTGAGAAAGGTCTTACGAAATAACATATAAGCTAAGCCACTTCTTTGAATCTTTAGAAAAGCCTTGGCCCGATTGTTTATTAACCAGAATCAACCAGACCCAAGGCTTTTCTAAGATAGATAGCATGTCATCTTATCTACTAGCACTCGGTATAGACCTTTATTTAGCAGCTATTTTGGGGATTAGTGGTCTGTTGAAGTTAACTTGCTTATCATGTTTCGATAATGCGATGCGCAATGCAAGTGTTCTTCCAGCGCAATTCCGAAGGGTTGTACGAGTGTCTCTTCCAAGCATTGAGATAGTCTTACCTGTCATATTGATATTTGGATTTGTCGGGGGATTTGTAAGACTTTTTACACTTACACTCTTCATATCTTTTCTGGTATATAAACTGTTGTTGTACCGACATGTGGGAGTTAGAGATTGTGGGTGTGGATCTGGCAGAAAACTATCGCGTTCTGTATCTCTTTTTGTGTCGTCAGTTTATTGTGCTTTATCTGGTTTTAGCTACTACCTCCACTATGTATATGCGGGTTCAAACCAAGAACCCACAATAGATTTACGCGTCCTATTTGGAATACTCTTCACAGTCACTATCTGCTTGCTGTTTTTTAGGGGTTATAAGCAACGCCAATTCAATTCTCGCAACACCTCTTATTATCGATGGCCTGGAGTAGAGGCAGAGTAATTTGCCCTTAAAACAACTCATGGTTCTCAGATGATCCCGGGTCATTTTGCGCGGTTGAAAGCCGTTATTCCTATTCCACCCCCTCCACCTTGTACTGCATCAAACTCAGCAATACGCGCGTGTCGTGGTCATATTGCATCTCTTAAAGGCCTCACATTTTTGTCTAAAGCGGCTCGTCGTCCGCTTCCAAAGCCCCCAGATTACTCGCAGTGCCAAGATCGCTGGCGGCGCTATTCAGCAACGCATCCAACACTTTCATGCAGGCGGTCTCGCTGCGCTTATCTTCGTCTTTGTCCACTGTCCACGTCGTCATCGAGACGGCGATGACGCGCTGAGTATGCGCCAGCCCACGCGCTAAATCCACCATGCTGCTTAGGCTGGGGCCACCTGGCACCAAATACAACATCGCAGGCGAATCGCTGGGGTCTAACACATCGGTATCAAAATGCACCCAGATGGGCCGATTAGCGGGCAACGACACAATCATCTTGTTGTGGTCGCGCACCCAATTCACC
>JAYTNY010000217.1:0-3588 GCA_043748055.1 Roseobacter sp. | reverse complement strand
TCGTTTCTAAAACGGGCCTACTCGGAAACGTCGAAAAACAAGGCCAAAATCGAATTCGCGTGCCACAAACGAACAACTTATTGTTTGCCAAACCCTTAGAGAATATCGGAGATAGACAGGATTACAGGATTCAACAGGATTTAATCCTGTGAAATCCTGCAATCCTGTCAAAAGACCTTATCTCCGATAAGGTCTTTTGTGAGCTTCGTGCTTCAAATCCGAAAACCTGAAGTCATCAGCGCCTCGTTTTAGAATATCGGCAAACCATGATTTATGTTGTAGGACATCGAAACCCCGACACAGACACGATTGCTAGCGCGCTGGGCTATGCCTGGCTGCTGCGCGAGCGCGATGGCGACGACACCGTAGCCGCCCGCGTAGGCAGCGTGAACCAGCAAACCGCCTACGCCCTAAACTATTTTGATGTGGAGGAGCCAGTGCTGCTGGAGGATGCCTCGCCGCGCTTTGAGGCCATAGTGAGCAAGGGCCAACCGCTGCTGCCCGACACCCCGCTGGCCGAGGCTTGGCGCATGCACGCACAGACCAAGCGCCCAGCGCCGGTGGTGGATCGCTTTCGCAACCCGGTGGGCATGGTGACAGGGCAATCGGTGTTTGAGTATCTCTCGCAGCATTTGGACATGGCCGATTCGCCCTTTAGCCAATTGATTAACGTACCATCTGGCGAGGCCTGCGATTTGAACGTGCCCAAGTTTCTGGCAACCGACAGAATTATTGACCAGCGCGACAGCGTGCTCCGCAGCGACCGCGACGACTTCTGGGTGGTGAGCAACAACGGCAAATTTGTTGGCACCTGCACGCGGGCCGACATGATGAAGCCGCCCAAGCTTAAGCTGGTGCTGGTGGATCACAACGAGGCCAACCAAGCTGTGGGTGGCTTAAACGAAGCCGAGTTGCTGGAGGTGTTGGATCATCACCGCATCGGCACCATCAACACGACCATACCGATTGCGTTTCACGTGGACACCGTTGGCTCGTGCAGCACGCTGGTGTCCGAGCGTATGCGCATGGCGCGGGTGACGCCGCCACCGGGCATTGCGGGCATGTTGCTGTCGGGTTTGTTGAGTGACACCCTGGCGTTCAAATCGCCGACGACAACGCCGCGCGACCGCGCCAGCGCCACCTGGTTGGCCTGGCACGCCTTTGGTGTAGACGACGCCGACAGCAAGTTAAAGAAGTACGCCGACGAGTTGCTGCGGGCTGGGGCCGATCTGTCGGGCCGCTCGGCGCAAGACTTGGTAGCGACGGACTACAAGGCCTACGAAGTGGGCGTCACTAAGTTTGGCGTGGCGCAAGTGGAAGTCACAAACTTCCTCTCGGTGACCGAGCGATTGGACGAGGTGCGCGCGGCGTTGCGCGGGCTGGCCGAGCAACGCGGGCTGAGCTTTGCGGCGTTGATGATTACCGACATCATCGAAAACAACAGCCTGCTGGTATGCGCAGGCGAGGCCCGGTATTTCGAGCGCCTGCCCTTCTCGCGCAAAGGCGATGCCCTGTGGGACATGCCCGGCGTGGTAAGCCGCAAGAAACAGTTGTTGCCCATTTTGTTGGGTATGCTTCAGGGTTGATTGCCTTAGGTTTTCACCACAAAGACACAAAGAAGCCCTTCGTGATCTTTGTGTCTTTGTGGTTCAAATCAGAAAACCTAATGCAATCAGGCTTCAGGGCTAAGAAAATGAAGAATAAAGAATTGAGAATGAAGAAATTCGGGGCCAGCCAAGTTTTGTTACGAGCGTTACTCGTACTCTTTTTCATTCTTCATTCTTCATTCTTCGTTCTCAATTCAGCGCACGCGTTGGTTGATCCGTTTAACCCCGATTTTTTTATCACCGACGAAGAGTTCAACGATGCCAACGCCATGAGTTGCGACCAGATTCAGGCGTTTTTGAACGAGCGCAAAGGTGTTTTGAAGAGTTACGCGGATGAGGGCAAACCAGCCAACCAAATCATTTGCGAGCAAGCCAATGTATTTAGCGTCAACCCGCGCCTGCTGCTCATCATGATGCAAAAGGAGATGGGTTTGCTGACCGACCCAACGCCCAACCCGGGCGCGTTGTACTGGGCCACCGGCTGCGGGCCAGGCTGGGACAGCACCAAAGGCTTTGCCACCAACATCGAATGCGGCTCGCGCACGTTACGTAAATACTTTGATAAGGCCGTGCCGGGCACGCCTATAAATGGCAGCACACCGGCCAACCGGGCCACGGCAGCCCTCATGAAATACAACGAAGGGGTTGGGGGCAGCCAGACGTTTTGGACTATTTGGACGCGCTACTTTGACAACACGGTGGGCAATGGGCCAAGCAGCGTTGTGGCAGCATCAACAGGTGAGGTGGCTGTTGCGCCCATCCTGGTAGACAGCCAAAGCCTGGAGACCACGCCACCCTTCAAACCCAACAGCACCTGCCGCAGTGGTTGGGTGGCTGGCGCAAAGGGTTTAGGAGGCCACCATCTGGCGACGCCAAATGTGGCGACGGCAGGCGAGAGCACCAACACCGCGGTGTGGCGACCGACGATTGCGCGGGCTGGGGCGTATCGTATCTCCATCTACGTGCCCAACCGCGCCAAGCTGGATTGGGCGTGCGGCGGGGTAACGGCCGTGTGGGACACCACAAATGCGGCCTATCAAATCAAACATCGGGATGGGGTTACCAGTTACGCTGTGAATCAGCAACCGCTGGGCGATGACTGGGTGGCGTTGGGCACGTACTACTTCGCCGTTGGCAGCGAGGGCTATGTGAGTTTGAGCGACCTGACCGGCGAGCCATCCAACACACGCTGGGTGACGATGGATGAGGCGAAGTTTGAGTGGGCGCAGCCGTAATATTTGCAAGCAAATTGCCTGAAATACAAAGGCCCTATGCATTAGAGGCTTGGTCTAAGCATTTTGTTTGGACGCAGCAGTTGCATTTTCTGCCTACTTGCTTTACCTTCATCTCGATCATATTTTGATCGCGTTGATCGTTGCTTATTCATTTATTTTCACGGAGGACATTTACGATGAAGACAAGGACACTAAAGCTATTGAGTGGTGTGGTGTGTGCGTTGGCTCTGGCAGTGCCACAACACAGTGCCCAAGCGGCAGGCACCAAAACAATTACGTTTGCCTCGGGCACAAATTGGCGGGCGTATAAGTCGGATCCGGCGCTTGGGCCAGCACGATCAAAAGGGTGGGCCCAAACTGTATGCGTCAGCTCTCGCATTCCTGCAGTGTGCCCAGAGGGCGCTCTCAGTTATGGAAATGAAATACCTGATGCGGGCTGGGGCGCAGATCTGACTTCGATTCCTGATGCCAAGTGGGTGTGGGCACCTAAAATTACTCCATCTACGGCACCAGCAGACTTAGATGAGTATTTCTTCTCTAAGAAATTTAACGTGAAAGGCAATGTAGTTAATGCTACTGTCTCGGTTGCTGGAGATGATTTCGTGCAGGTCATTGTGAACGGGGCTGTCGTAGGTTCCAGTGGCAGTGTGGAAGATGTTGGACTTGCCGCTTATGCACAGTTCAACCTAGTGCCTCTTCAAGGCTAAGAATAGGGGTTGCAGATAAAGGAAGTCGCAAGGAAGCTC
>JAYTNY010000216.1:0-2630 GCA_043748055.1 Roseobacter sp. | reverse complement strand
TCGTTTCTAAAACGGGCCTACTCGGAAACGTCGAAAAACAAGGCCAAAATCGAATTCGCGTGCCACAAACGAACAACTTATTGTTTGCCAAACCCTTAGGCAATCATGAGCAGTGCTTGGCACTTGTCGTGCAATCTTATCTAGGAGTTGGGTGCGAACGTATCCGGAACCTGTTTTTGATGCAACCGAAACTAACCTGGACCAAGTTTCATATGACTTTTCCGGCGTCCTGTCTACTATCCTCCTAATCACTGCCTCATGGTTATTGTCGACACTGATTTCGGTGGCTTCATCTATCGTAGTCAGGACATCAACGTCGAATTGCGTCGAATCATTGGGAAGATTAGAAGCAATTAACAACGCAGAGCTAATACGTTCAGCTTGGTTATTCATCTTTTGAACCGCTCTAATTGCACCTTGCAACGATTCATCTCTCTTGGTATTTGACATTACCTGACTAAGTGAAGTCAGGCACTTAACTCGACGGTCAAGGTCAGAAATAGTATTTGCCAGGAAAATTGCTTCTGATTCCGCAATGATGTTTGCTTGTGTGCAATCTACTAAAAGCTCATCCGGTAGGCTTTCACTTATGGAAGTTACACTGGCATTACACAGTGCTGCTCGCACCATATGACTGACCGCCATATTCCCCTCGCGTTCAGCACACGTCCAACCACGCTCAATATCTATTAGGAAACCATCCCAGGTTCCCTCTATGTATTCCCATGCCCTCAGCCACCCCTCATTCATCAAATCGTAAAAAGCCTGTGGTGAGGCGTTCGTCTCACTTAACTGCACGCCATAGAAGCGCACGGCATAGGGCGAGGCATCTTTGGGTTTCAATGTGCCATCGTTCAACGCCGTCAGCGTCTCGCGCCCGTAGCGCAAATATCGCTCGTGCCAACCCTTGCGCTCCTTCGGCGTCAATCGCTCAGCAAAGTAATACCCCAGACGGGGGTGGCTGAAGACATAGCCGCTCTGCGTGTTGCCGTCACCAATAACGAAGCGATTGACTTGCTCCGCCGCCCACACTAAATCCGGCGTGCCCATAATTTCAGGTGATGCGACTTGGGCGCACAGCTCTAGCACATCCTCATTGCTCAGCGGGCCTTTGGCCAGCGCGCAGGCACTCAGCAAGCCATTCACGGCCCGGTCGCGCGAGGTGGTCTCAGTCGCGCCTTCACCCTTCCATAGCTTCTTCTGTTCATCGTACCAGCCATCAAAGAACGATTTGATACCAGGTTTGAGGTTGAGCAAATCATCGAGTGAGAAAGTTGCAGCGCGGCTGCCCTGCGGCAACAACGCCTCCACATACAGCCGCACCATCAGCGGGTCGCCCTCGCTCAGCGCATGCAGCCTGCTCACGATGTCGTAGCGCGGCGCGAGCGCATCCAGCGGGTTGCCCATCTGCTGCAAGGCATCGCGCACGCCGTCCACATCCAACGCACCCAGCGTTAGCAGGCGGGCGCGGCCCTGTTCCCAGCCCAGTTGGGTCAGCCACTTAGCCCTATCGGCATCCCCGGCCCGCGTGCGCGCGGAGACCAACACCCGCAAATGCGGTGGCGCTGGGTGAGAGAAGAGATCGGCCCCGGCCTCCCAACCCGCCGCCTCGTCCAGCGCATCTAGCACAATCAGCACCGGCTTGCCATCGGCAGGTGAGCGCGCGGCAAAGTCGTTGAAGACGCTACGGTATTCCTGGGCATCGTTGGCGCGGCCCACCCGCTCTCCATGCACGTGCGCCATGCGCGCAGCCAGCGCGGCAAAGGCCACGTTATCGCGGTTGGTGCCATAGCGAATGCTGATGGGAAAGAAGACCACATGCACATCGTCGCGCCGTTGCAGCCCCATCACCCAATGCGCCAGCAGCGCACTCTTGCCGCGCCCGGCGGGTGCAGCGAGGAAGGCGTAGCGTGGTGCGGCAGCATCGCTCAGCCAGTCGTCCAATCGCGCCAAATCAGCGGCACGCCCACCAAATGGTGCAGGCTGTTGGTCGGTGCCGATGTAGTAGTTGAGAAAGTTGCGGACGTTGCCATCGTAGCGAACGGGCAGATCACCCAGGCCGTTGGTGATGTAGTTGATGATCTTGTCACGGCCAATCACATCGCCGGTCACCGTCATATCACCGAGAAAAGCGGCACCGCCTTGGGTGTTGATCAGGTTCTTTGGTGAGAACAGATCGGCCCACTCGGCAGGCACGGTCTCCTCAACGGTCAGTGCCGCCCAATCCACACCTATGTCACGCGCTTTAGCGCACTCGGCTCTCAATGCGGGCAGACGGTTTTGTTTGCGAAAGGTCTCGACGATGCACAAGGTGAAGATATCTTTGCCGCGTTCGGCGTACGGCACACGTTCGGAATCAATGTCCGCGTCGTGGCACAGCAACTTCAACTCATCCAAGCTGAAGTGTTGGGCGAGGGCGTGCCGCAGTGTGGTGTTGGGCTGTGCCGACATGAGCCAATTGTATTGGCTCTGCATCGCAGCAGGTTTTACCTGTTTGGGTAAAGTAGCCGGAATTGTTGCGCCAAACCCTCTTCTCCCCGTGTCGCCAATACCGCTACACGCTTTGGCGCGAGTGGGATGCATCGAACCCCAACTACACGCTATTCATCTGTCTCAACCCCTCCAAAGCC
>JAYTNY010000215.1:0-6054 GCA_043748055.1 Roseobacter sp. | reverse complement strand
CCACCGTTGCTCTCCACGCGCATCTGGGGGCTGGTCATACTGATGGGATACGCGAAATAGATGCGCTCCAAGTCACAGTTGCCGGTGCAGTTGGGGTTGCTTACAGTTTTGTTGAGGGCGTTCTCGAACAGCACAAACGGCAAACCGTCCATGCCATCAAACAACGTGACCGTTTGGGTAAAGCCTGTAATGTTGCCCGCGCTCGGCTTTCCGGTGATTTTGAGCATCGCCGCCACTGGCCCCACCTCAATGCTGATGCCGATGTTGGTGTTGCTTTGCAAGGTGCCACCGTAGTTATAAACCAACTGGTTGGCCTTGCGCCCGCTGCTGCCGCCTACCAAGTCACGGCTCAAAAATTTATCGTAGATCGAAACGCCGCCAGTCGCTTCATCTACTGTAACAATAAAGCGCGAACCAGCAATGGCGTTGGTACGCATCACGAAGGGGACTTCCACGTTGCTGTCTTGTGGCCCATTCAGCCGAAAAACTTTGTAGCCCAACGAGGGCAGATTGGGTGCGACAAACAGCAGCGTGTTGGGCGCAACCAGTTGGCTGGGGATGGTGTTGCCGGTAGCGAGATCGGTGAGATACAGCGGCACGGTGCTGCTCACCGTCACGGTTATGGCGGCGCTGCGCTCCCACGAGAGCGGGTTGAACACGAGGACAAACGGATTGGCCTCGCTGCCTGTGGCCGCGCCGGTGCTGATATTGGGCGTGAGCGCATTTAATGCGCCACCCAGCAAACTTTGGGTGCGGGTGAATACAGTCCGCACCAGCGCTGCGCGGTGCTGCTCCAAGCCCTTTTGCAGCGCGCAGTTAAAGCAGGCGTTGTTGTTAGCCAGCGTGGAATGCTCGGCATACAGCACATGGCCTTTGATGGCGTCCAGCCACAGCGTTGCGGTGGGCGAGTAGCCACTGGCCCCCGGCGCGTTGGCGATGACGGAGAGCTTTTGCGCCGTGAGCAAACCGATGGCGTTGCTGCGGAACTGCACGGTGGAGGTGGCGTGATAGGCCAGGCCATCCGTCCACTGCGTATCAAAGCCGCCGGAATAGGTTTGCAGTTGGCTGCCAAAGTTCTGCGCTACATAGTCAAAAAATTCGTTTTGGTTGCCACCCATTATTTTTGGAAAGGCCACACTGGTGTTCCACTGCTGAATAAAGTCGCCGATCTTGTAGCTGGTGTCCACGTTGCCGCAATCGAACAGCGTGCCAAAGAGCAAGAAGGCATCGGCGGGGTAGTTGCCCGCAGTCTTGGCGTTTTCATATGCCCCGGCTTTGCTGTTTAGCACGTTGGCAAAGTCATCGTAGGTGTTGGTGAGTAGCTCGAAGTAGGCGCCCTCAGCCTGCATGCGGGCCAACACCTTGCTGCCATCCGGCCCTTGCCACCAGAACACGCGGCGCGCTTCCAACTCAGTAGGCATGGCCCCACCCCACATACTGCCGCTGCCATAGAGCACCCCGCGCGCAAAGCTGTTAATGCCCGCGTGATTGAGCAAGGTGGGCATGCCCGCTGTGCTTTCGGGGATCTCTGAGAGGGCCGCCGTGGTGCGCTTGGGCAAGTTCCACACACGTTCGCGGTGGGCGTAAGGCAGCATGCTTTGCAAGAAACTCTCGCTGTCCAGGCTCTGCGCCAACAGTGGCGCGTAAACGGGATTAATGCCGTAGTAGCCCTGCTGAATGTATTGTTGAAACTGCGTAGCACGGGTCGGGTTGTCTTTTAAGGCTTCATCAAACTGCCAGAAGTTGTCAGCCTCGAAGCGTTGGCGGTTATCAAACGAACGGCTCAGCGTCGCCGAGATTTGGTCGAGCGCGGCGATTTGATTGTTGGCCTGGCGTTGACGCTCCTGGGCATAGGTGTTGCCGGTACACCAACCAGCATCCGGGTGTCCGAACTGAGAGATGTAGACGTTCCACTGGGTGGCCTGCGCCACCGAAACGGTTTGGGTGCAATTACCATACGGCGTGCGCATGCTGATGGCGCGCGGCACCGGCGCGCCAGTAGTCGGGGGCACAGCCACGAGCAAGCTCAGTTTGCCCCCGGCCAGCATACGGGCCTGGGCGATGCGGGCGCTGGTGCCGCTGACGCTGGCGTTAAACGCCGCCGTGTCGGTGATTGGGGTGGAACCCACATCGGGTGCTTGGATTGCGGCGGTGTCGTTGGCGGGGAAGATCACCTGCACGGTTTGCTGCGGTGCGCCGCCTTCGATGTTGGACTTGAGCCAGATGGCGGATGGTTCCATCTGGCAGCCACCCACGGCGGCCACGCCAAAGCTGGGCAGCGCGGTGGGGTTGGAGGTGGCGAGCAGCGTGATGAGCGCCAGCAGCCCCCTCCCCGCCGATGGCCTATGCCATCGGAGCCCTCCCCGCCCATCAGAATGGGAGTAGGAACGGGGGAGGGAGTCTGTGCTCCCCTCTCCCGTTCTGACGGGGGAGGGGGCCATGCCACTGACCACGACGGCAAGTGCCGCGCCCAAACCGAACAAGGCCAACAGCCGTTGCCAAAATGAATTGGGCTTTAGCGATGTCGTATCGAGCGTGACGTGGGCGGTGCTGCCATCCATTTGAACAGGCGAGAACGCAGCGTGCACGGCGCTGGCAACATCGGCACGAAAGTTTCCACCTTGATTATTGAGGCGGTGCGCAAATGTGATGTGGTGTGCCCCACGCGAGACAGGTGTGCGTAAGATGAGTTTGAGTTGGGGCTGAGAGGTAACGCTGCGAAACGAAACAAAATTGCCGAGGTGGTCTACTTGTGTTTGCAACGGTACACGAACGCCATCCACTTGCACTGCAAAATTTTGTTCGGTGAATGTAGGGAGCCACGCTGCAATTTCAGCGGGGTCTAGCGCGCCATTTTGGTCGCGGTCGGCCTGCGCCCACAGGGGCACGCCCAGCAGCGGGCCAAGTTGCATTTGAACGTGAATGCGCAACTCGTCAGGATTAGCATCAAACGTCGCAACAACATAGGCTTGATCTGCCGGGTGGGCGAAGATAGATTGCGGCAATGCGAACACTATTGCACTGAGCGCGAGTAGCAGAACCCACAGGCGCTGAAAAGCGTTTTGCCGAATGGGCTGCGAATGCGTTCGCAGTTGAGCCGAGTCTCGCGTATCCCTCATGTGCGTGTGCAGTGTACCAAGTTTAGAAGATTAGAATCAAGCGTATTGTGAATCAGAAAATTAAGCTATGAACAACGAATTTATTCCCAAGACGGCCATGGCAATTGTGGCGCATCCTGACGATATTGAGTTTGGCGCAGCAGGCACATTGGCAAAGTGGGCCAAGCATGGTGCGCGCATTACGTATGTGCATGTCACCAGCGGCAACGGCGGCACCCACGACCCGCAATATACCCGCGAAACAATCGCCCAACTGCGTGAGCAGGAAGTGGCGGCGGCGGCGGCGGTATGCGGTGTGCAAGAGTTGGAGTTCTTGCGCCACAACGATGGCGAAGTGGTGGCGAACTTGGAGCTGCGCAAAGAGCTCATTCGCGTCATTCGCAAGCACAAGCCAGAAGTGGTGGTTTCGATGGACCCGACGGTGATGTTCTTTGGCAACGGCTACATCAATCATCCCGATCATCGCGCAGTAGCCGTGGCGACAATGGATGCGGTGTTCCCCACATCTTCCATGCCGCTGATGTACCCAGAGTTGGGGGCAGCCCACCAAGTGTATGAAGTGTGGATTCAGTTCACGAGCCAGGAGGACACCTGGGTAGACATCAGCGAGACGGTGGACTTGAAGGCGCAAGCATTGGCCCAACACAAAAGCCAGGTGGGCGAGGACGAAGTGAAGATGGTGCGCCAGTGGGCGTTGGAGGCGGGCCGCAAACTGGTTCCGGCAGAAGGCTTTAAGGTGATGTATTTGGTGCAGCGGGATGACCCGAAGCGCGCGCCGAAGACGGAGTAGTAGACCTCTTGCAAAAGTCCATTCGCACGCAGCGCTCGTAGGGCGTTGCATGCAACGCCCCTACTTTTGCAAGAGGCTTAGTGAACGTTGCGCAGTTAACCGGCGAAGCTGGTTTCGCGGGGTTAGCCGCCGGTTTCCTAACCGGTGGCGGGCATGTTGCGCCGCATACGGCATCGGTGAGGCATCGGTTAGGAAACCGACGCCTCACGGTAGAAAACCCGCTGCGCGGGTTAAGAAGCCCCAACTTACGATAGGGGCGCAGGGCTTGTGAACACGTTAGATTGAATGTGAATGCTTCGCACGCACGACTCCTCCCGCTCTGCTCACCTTACCCGCCTCATCGGCTTTGATGCCACGCCGCTGGAGGTGCGCCAACGCTCTGGGGTGAGCCGCTATGCCAGCGAGTTGTTGCAGGCGTTGTTGGCGCGTGAGGGAGATGAGGGCAGCACGTATCGTTACACCTTGCTCACCAGCCGCACCTTAAACGGCAACACGCCGCCGGGGGTGTTTGAACAGAATCAACTGCACTTCCCCAACCGCTCGGTGTGGATGCAGGCGGTGTTGCCGATGGAGTTGCGGCGCATGCAACCGAGCCTGTGCCACTTCACCAACATGATTGCGCCGCTGGCTGCGCCCTGCCCGTTTGTGCTGACGCTGCACGATCTCTCGTTGCTGCTGCATGCCGAGACGCAGCCAACCAAGAGCTTGATTGCGGTGCGGCCTGTGATGGCGCGCGCGGCGCACAAAGCCAGGGCCATCATCGCGGTGTCACACGCCATCAAACAAGAGATTGTGACGAAGCTGGGCGTGCCCGCCCAACGGGTGCGCGTGATTTACGAGGCCGCCTCGCCCGCGTATAGACCCATCAACAACAGCACACCGTTGGCCGAGGTGAAAGCGCGCTACGAATTGCACACGCCGTTTGTGTTGTGTGTGGGGACGATTGAGCCACGCAAAAATTTGGGGACATTGTTACAGGCGTTTGCCCGACTGCGGCGCATGGGCCACACCGAACAACTGATATTGGTGGGTGGGCTAGGTTGGAAGTACGAGGCAACGCTGCGCAACATCGAAGACCTGGGGTTGAGTGCGTGCGTGCGCCTGATCGGCTTTGTGCCCGACGCAGACTTGCCCGCGATATACAACTTGGCCCGCGTGTTGGCGTTTGTCTCGCGCTACGAGGGCTTTGGGTTGCCTATTTTGGAGAGCATGGCCTGTGGCACGCCGGTGGTTACGTCCAACACGTCGGGCATGGCCGAGTTGGGCGCGGGCGCTGCGCTGCTGGTGAACCCAGCCGAGCCGCAGGAAATTGTGCAGGCCTTGCACCGCGTGCTAACCGATGATGCGCTGCATGCTGAATTGCGCGGCGCGGGGTTGGCGCGGGCGGCGCAGTTCTCCTGGGCTAAGGCGGCAGAAGAAACAGTGGCGGTGTATGAGGAGTGCCTTGAGCCAACCTCATCTTGAACCGACCGGGCTGCCCGTGCGACGGGTGCAACCTGTTGCACACCGCGTGGCCGAGGTGTTGATGGACGCGGCGACGGGCCAACGGGTGTCGCTACAAAACTGGTCGGCATTGGAAAGCTGTATTGGCTTGAAGACCGCCAGCATTCTGGGGTTGTTGCCCATGCTGCATGCGCGCGCGCAACAGGGCGAATTGAATTTGGATGCGCCCGCATTGGCAGTCTGGCCGGAGCTATTGGCCGAGCAGCACGCGTTGACACAGCAACGCAATCAGCGGCTGTTGAATTACACGGCGCGCATCCTGGCATTAGCCCAGGCTAAACATGTGACGCTGATGCCGCTGAAGGGCATGGATGTGTTGACCCAGGTGTATGCCGACATTGGCTTGCGCCCCACCAGCGATATTGACCTGTTGGTGCAACCGACTGAACTGGAGAGGGCGACCGATGTCATTCAAGCGGCGGGGTTTGAATGCACGGCCCGTACCAAGCGCCACGCTATTTTTGCTTTGCCCAACAGCCGCGTGGTCAGCAAGTTTGGCGAGCATCCCGACAACCCAATCAAAGTGGAACTGCACACCAGCGTGCAAAACACCATGCCGATGGAATCTTGTGACTTGACGGCGACGCTGTGGCAGGAGGCGCGCACAGAGATGCGGCCCGATATGCCATCGGCAACATACCC
>JAYTNY010000214.1:0-9644 GCA_043748055.1 Roseobacter sp. | reverse complement strand
CTGTGGGTGCCATCACCGTCATGCGCGGTGAGCTGAGCCGAGTGCTACGCGAAGCCGCTATCAAAGCAGGTGTGCAATTTGAATTCGGCAAGGTGTTGGAATCCGTTACGCAGGCAGATGCCGACGTTGTGGCGCGTTTTGCCGATGGCACGACGGCGACCGGGCCAATGCTGATTGGCACCGATGGCATTCACTCGCGCGTGCGTGGCAGCTTCTTTCCAGGTTTGCCCAAACCAACTTACACCGGCATCATCAACCTGGGCGGCGTGACGCACACCGACTTGCCAACGACCGACACCACCATGCGCATGATTTTTGGTCGGCGTGGGTTCTTTGGCTATGCCGTGCACCCCTCCGGAGACACCTACTGGTTTAGCAACTTTGCCCAATCCGAAGAGCCAGCGCGCGGCGCGCTGGAGGAAGGTGCCAGCGCTGACTTCAAAGCGAAGTTACTGGCGCTGCACTGCGATGACCCACCCGAAGTGAATCGCATCGTGCAAAGCGTCACGGGCAACATTGGCGCGTATGCCGTCTACGATATTGTGTCGCTGCCGCAGTGGCATTGCGGCTCGGTGTGTTTGATGGGTGACGCGGCGCATGCGGTTGGGCCGCATGTGGGGCAGGGTGCATCGTTAGCGTTGGAGGATGCATTTGTGCTGGCCAAGTGTCTGCGCGATCTGCTCAATCCACCTGCCGCCTTTGCCGCGTTTGAGTCATTGCGCCGCGACCGCGCCGAGCGCGTGCTGAAGCAATCGCGCCAGACCGGCCAACAAAAAGCACCGACAGGTTGGCTTGGGCGAAAGATGCGCGACTTGGTTTTGCCGATGTTTTTGCGCAAGGGCGCGCAGGCGGCGGAGTGGATGTATAGCTACCCGTTTGATTGGGACGAGGCTGTCATGCAAGAGCAGGCCAGGTCAACGTGAAAATGTCACCCTTCAGGTATCATCGCCATGTGTCCGAAGAAACCGTCGTTTACATATCTGAACAACGACCGTCCACAGTGGACTTTGTGAGCCAGATTTGGCGCAGCGGCAGCGTTCATGACGGTATGTTCACCTCCGTGGCATCCTGCAATGTGGAGCTGGTATTCTCGAATCTCGGTGGCAAGCGCGCCGTTCATTTTCTTGGGCCGGAATCGCACCCCACGCAAGCTGAATGCCCTCCGGATGGTGAATGGCTCGGCATTCAGTTTCGCCTGGGCGCGTTTCTCCCAGCGCTCGCATGCGGGGTGGGCATGGTTAATGGTGAGGTTGAACTCCCCAGTTCCGTCTCCGGCTTCTGGCTGCAGGGTTCGTCATGGGAATATCCAACCTACGACAACATTGATGCGTTTATCGGTCGAATCGCGCGCTCAGGTCTTGTTCAAACAGACCCGGTTATCAGTGATGCGCTTGCACGCAACGGATTGGAAGCGCCGAATCGCTCACTGCAACGCCGTTTTCTCGCGGTAACTGGCCTCTCGCAAACCACGCTGCATCAAATCAATCGCGCACGCGCGGCCACGGTGTTGCTGCGACAAGGTGATCCAATTGGCGATGTAGCCCATCAGCTTGGCTTCTACGATCAGGCGCATCTGAATCGGCTCTTGCACCGCTTTATCGGTCATACGCCGACGCGCCTGCAGGCGCAGACAAGCCAGCCGGTATTGTCCATTATCTGAAGCCGCACCGGGCGATTCAATCACGCAGTGTCGTTTTCGTCCAAGACATGCCATGCCTTCTGCGCTACTCTCATCGCATACCGTTTACATTTTTATCTACAGGAGAAAATCAAATGAAAGTAGTTCTTTGGGTCTTGCAAGGGTTGTTAGCGCTTCAGTTTCTGTTTCATGGCTACATCATGCTGATGCCGCCACCGGAATTGCTGGACATTATGAACGCGCAGTTTTCGCCAGCGTTTCGCATCTTTGTTGGGGCAGCCGAGTCGTTGGGTGCGCTTGGGCTGATTTTGCCCGGCCTAACGCGCATCGCCCCACGGCTGACGGTATGGGCTTGCAGAGGGTTGATGATCGTAGCTGGGAGCGCGGCGGGTTTGCATCTATCGCGCGGCGAGACCAGCAGCGCGGTCATTACCTTCGTTTTGTTCGTGTTGTTGGGCTTTGTCGCCTACATGCGTGCGGCTCGGCTTCCCCTCCCTTCTCGCATCAATTCTCAGCAGTTCCAAACTATGAATTGAGAAGCCGTATCGGCCCAATTAAAATTGAGGAATATCAAAATCATGGCTGAAGAACACAAAGGAATGCAGACCTACATCACCAGCGTTGAGGCGAAGACCAGCATGAAACTGGCCGAGCTGCTCAAAATTGTGCGTGCGCAGGGCTTTGAGAAAGCTGGCCCCGCCATCGCCTGGCTGAAGAGCGAATACGGACTAGGGCACGGCCACGCCAATTTTGTTGCGATCATGGCGGTCACGCCGGAGAAATTTAATACTGGCAACGAGGATGCACTGGCAGCCTTGTTCAAGGGCAACAAAGAAAAGTGGCGCAAGACCTACGACGTGCTGGCCGCAAAAGTACTCAAGTTGGGCGCGGATGCCGATGCCTCGGCGAATAATTCTTACGTTAATTTGCTGCGCGGGGGCAAGAAATTTGGCATCGTCCAAATCTCTTCCGGAGAGCGAATGGATATTGGAATCAAGCTGAAAGGTGTCGCCGCGGAGGGTCGGTTTGAGCCAGCAGGATCGTGGAATGCCATGCTCACGCATCGGGTGCGCATCACGGATGCGAAGCAAGTTGACGCTGAAGTGATGGGCTGGTTGAAGCGGGCGTATGAAGCGGTGAAATAGCGTGTAGAACAGCGGCGTTGAACGATCACATGAGCAGGCATAATGCCTTGCTTAAATTTCAAGCAAACTTCAAGCAACAAAGAGAAAGGAGATTAAAACATGAGAGACCTGATTGTGGCCGAGTTCATTTCGTTGGATGGCGTGATTCAAGCGCCGGGTGGCAAAGACGAAGACACCGATGGCGGCTTTGCGCACGGGGGTTGGACGATGCCGTACTGGCACGACGACATTGGCATGCATTTCGGCCAAGCCATGAGCCAGGCCGACGCGCTGTTGCTGGGGCGCAAGACGTGGCAAACCCACGGGGCTGCTTTCGATCCGATGCCAGAAGGTGATCCCTTCGGCGACATGATGAAGGGTGTGCACAAATACGTCGTCTCGACCACGCTGAAATCTACGTCGCTCTGGCGCAACTCGACGCTGATCAAAGGCAACGTGGTTGAGGAAGTGCGCAAGCTAAAAGAATTGCCCGGCAAGAACATCTTGCTGGATGGCAGCAGCGTGCTGGCGCATACGCTGATCGAAAACGACCTCGTGGATGAATACGCCCTGCACGTCTATCCCCTCGTCTTGGGCGGCGGCAAGCGGCTGTTCCCGGCTGGGATGCGCAACAACTTGAAGCTCGTAGAAGCTACGCCGATGCCGACCGGTGTTGTCTTCATGCGTTACCGGCGTGGATGACGGTTAACGCAAGAATCAGGCTCTTTGCAGGGCGCAGACCTATGATGGACTGGCCGCAAAAGTACTCAAGTTTGGCGCGGATGCCGATGCTTCGGCGAATAATTCGTATGTTAATTTGCTGCGCGAGGGCAAAAAATTTGGCATCGTCCAAATTTCTTCTGCAGAGCGAATGGATATTGGGATCAAGCTGAAGGGGGTTGCTGCGGAGGGTCGGCTTGAGCCAGCGGGGTCGTGGAATGCGATGCTCACGCATCGGGTGCGGATTACGGATGCGAAGCAAGTTGACGCTGAAGTGATGGGATGGTTGAAGCGGGCGTATGAAGCGGTGAAGTAGTGGGTGGGATGAGTTGCCGCCAACATCCCCAAATACTTTTTCTACACCGCGCTGGCGTGCAGCCTAAGCCTGCTGATCATGATCTTGTTGTGGGCAAGCCGCCATCACTTTTCGCAGGTTATATCGGCATAATTTCGTGGAGATTCATGTTTTGCAAATTCACGATCCCGTAGAGAAGCTGCGTTGGATGTCAGAAATTGCCATGTGAGCTAAAGCTATGGTCGTACTTTCTCTGAATCAACGCAGTGCCACAATCGCTCTGAACTTGAGTAACCACAATAGTTTTCGGCATCATATGCTTTAACAAAATTTAGACTAAAGCGTCGGCCATCATCTGAGCGTTGATATATAAATTCATATTGAGGCGCAGGTTTCGGAACAACCGACAAATACAGTGGAACAAGTTGATCAAGGCGTTCAGGGTATGTTCCTACTTTTTTCATGTACTCATCCAACGCTCGAATTAGCGGCTCAGCTTTTTTGCCACCTTGCTCCAAAGTAGCTGCTGTTCCAGCCAAAAATGTATCTTGAACGAAAGTCAAGCTGAGTCGGCATATCGCAAATGCCATCAAGCAAATTAAGGTGGCGAGAATTGCTGCGATGGTGATTTCGCGTTTGGTCTCTTGGCTCACTGAAGTCGTCCGATTAAGGTTTTACCTTCCCCACCACATCCGCAATCACCGCATCGCGCTTCACACCCTCGGCCTGCCCCTCGAAGTTCAGCAAAATGCGATGCCGCAGCGCAGCCGGGGCCAGTTCGCGCAAGTCATCCAACGCCACGTTGTAACGGCCTTTGAGCAGAGCCAGCACGCGCCCGCCCAACAACAAGGCCTGTGCGCCGCGTGGGCTGGCTCCATAGCGCACATACTTCTTCACCATGTCGGTCGCAGTTTCGCTTTCGGGGTGGGTGGCGGCGATGATGGCTGCGGCATATTGCAGCACCTCCGACGACGCAGGCACCTGGCGCATCAGCTTGTTCATCGCCACCAGCATGTTGCCGGTGGTCACTTTTTGGGCGCGCCGAGTAGTGCCGCCAGTGGTCTGTTCGATAATCGTCGTCAGTTCCGCCGTGCTGGGGAACAACACATCCAGCTTAAACATAAAGCGGTCGAGCTGCGCCTCTGGCAACGGGTAGGTGCCTTCCATCTCGATTGGGTTCTGGGTAGCCAGCACAAAGAATGGTGCGCTGGCGGCATACGTTCGCCCCATCACGCTCACGGTCTTCTCTTGCATGGCCTCCAGCAAGGCGCTTTGCGTTTTGGGCGTGGCACGGTTAATTTCATCCGCCAGCACTAGGTTGGCAAACACCGGCCCAGCCTGAAAACGAAAGGCGCGCTTGCCGTTGTCCTGGTCTTCCAGAATATCGGTGCCCACAATGTCGCTGGGCATTAAATCCGGCGTGAACTGGATGCGCGAGAAGCGCAGATCGAGCGCATCTGCAAAGGTGCGCACCAAGCTGGTCTTGCCCAAGCCCGGCACGCCCTCCAGCAGCACATGCCCGCCTGCAATCACCGCTATCAGTGTGTGGCGAATGACATCGGTCTGCCCAACGATGACGTTGGAGATTTCCTGCTCAATCTTGGTGGCAGTCTCTCGGAATAACTCAACGGTAAGTTCGGTTGTTTCTGGCATGAGAAGTTAGGAGGTTTGAAGGTTTGAAGGTTGGTAGGTTTGTTACAAACCTTCAAACCTTCAAACCTTCAAACTGTATCTACGGTACGTTAATCACAACAAAGACCCGGTTGCCAAATAGTTTGCCACCCGGTTCTAACAAGCGCCAGGTGCTGGTATAGCTGCCCGAGGTGGCGGGCGCGGTGAATTGCACGCTGATATCCACCTCGGCATCTTTGGGCGTGGGCGGAATCGCCATCTCTGGCGTAGCGCCCATGATGTCATCCGACAAAAACTTGAGTTTGTAGCCGCTCTCCCAGGCGCAACTGCTGGTGTTGCGCATGCGCCAGGTTTTGATGAAACCCTTGCCCGCCGCCACTGGCGTGTTATCGGGGATCGTCACATCGGTTACGAACACCGCGCTCAGCGTGCAGCCGTTATCGCCGATGACACCCGGCGGCGGGGTTTGGGTGGGCTGCACCGGCTGCGTGGGCAGCGGCACGCTGAAAAGCTCATCCTCGCCCACAATTAGATTCAACACAAACGGGTCGCTGCTGCCACCCGTCGCATCTACCGCCATCACCACCAAAGTAAGTGTGCCGCTTTGGTTGGGCGTGTAGTTTATTTGGGTTGAGAAAGTGGGCGCAGGATCATCGTTCTCGGCGGTGCCTGCCAGCGCATTGTTCACCCGCAACTCTATGCGGGCCACGTTGTTGCTGGATGCTGCCGCCACTTGTAACACAATCGTCTCGTTCACGCCAAACCGTGCGCCTTCTACGGGGGTAATGACGCTGACCACGGGCTTAAGCCCCTGCGTGCTGCTGCCGCAGCCTGCCAACCCCATCCACAAAACCAGTGACACCAACAACCTAACCCAACGCATGCGCGTAAACAAGCGTGTTGCACGCCATGGAATCTTTGAAATCATTATTGATGGGTGATTATCCGCTAGAATGCTTTTAACTTATGCCCCAACCGCCAAAGCCGGGTCTCGCCAAGACGGCTCCCGTCCGAACGGGCGCTGTGGATTCTGCTGACCCCGACATACACCCCACTCACGGCGCGGGCAACCCTGTTGCAAAGCAGGCTGAGCCAACTCAGGCCAACCAGATCGCCCAACGCCCTCTTACAACACCTACAAAGGACCCCATCATCAAAGCCCAACTCAATTTGCCCCCAAACTTTAATGCGCGTGAGCAACTGGTGTTGTTGCAACGGGTCATCACGTTGGCATGTTTTGCCGTCACCATGATCAACTCCGGGTTGCCGTTGTATGGCGCATCGGTAGGCGTGGAGGGCTTGGACGTGGGCATCATTTGGGCGCTGGGTGCGCTGATGACCGCGCTGCCCCGACCGATTCTGGGGCGCGGCATTGACAAATATGGCCGCAAACGTTTTCTCCTCATTGGCATCGTCATGATGGCGATCTCGATGGTGATGTTTGCCTATGCACGGGCGTTTACGCTGGAATTAGGCGGTAATGTGTTCTTTCGGGCCGATAAAGAATTTGGCAAGTTCATGCTCTATGCCTCCAAAGTGATGCAGGGTCTGGGGCTGGGAACCATTCTGCTTTCTTCGTTGACGATGACTGCCGACCTCGCCAAGAGTGCCGGGCGTGGCACCAGCTTTGGCTATACCGAGCAGGCCCAATATCGCGGGGGCTTGTTGGGTGCGCTCGTCGGTATCCCCATCATTTTGTTTTATGGCTACGTGCCGGGCCGGGGCATTTCGATTACGCCTGAAGCCTGGACGCGCATGTTCTTGGTGTTCGCCGTAGTGTGCGTGGCGGCGTTTGTGCTGGCCTACCGCCGCATCTACGATACGCACGCCATAGCCCATGCCGAGGCCGAAGCCGATACCTCCGAGGCGCAGCCCATCAACCCGCAGCTTTACGTGCTCATGGCCATCATCGCCCTCACCAGCGCGTCGGCGTATGGCCTCACGCCGTTCATCCTCAAATACATTCAGGGCCACGTTACGCCAGAGCTGCCGTTGATTGCGCTGGCCTACGCTCCAGCGGCCATTGTGTGGGGCACGCTGCCCTCGCGCATGGGCAAGCTGGCGGATAGGTTTGGCCGCAAGCCGCTCATGGTCGTTGGCCTTGTCGGCAGCGCTATATTGTCGTTGTTCATCCCGCTGGTCGCCATCATCGTGCCACCCACCATTGGCTTCTCGGTGTTGGGCTATCTGGTGCCCATCGCGTTGCTGCTGCTCTCGTTCTTTGTGGGCGCAGAGGCCATCACCTATGCCGCCGCCACCCCCGCCGAGCAGGCGTTAGCCAGTGACATGATGGGTGGCAAAGAACGCGGACGCGGCTTCGGCCTCTACACGTTCGCTCGTTCGTCCGGCGAGGTGATTGGCCCGCTGGTCATGGGTGCGCTCTACGAGGTTCGCCCATCCGGCGCGTTCATCGCCAACTCGGTGATTCTCATTTTGGGTAGCGTGTTGGTGTGGTTTGCGTTAAGAGACCCAGCGAAGAAAGGCGGAAGGTAGAGGTATGAAGTAAGAGGGATGAAGTATGAGATATGAAGATAGCATTTCATATCTCATACTTCATCCCTCTTACCTCTTGCTTTCTTTTTCGTAGAGCCGTTCCAATTCGCCCACTCGCTCCTCCCATCCAAACAATTGCCACAGGCGTTGTTGCGCGGCTTGGCCCATGCGCATGGCCTCTTGGGGATGGGCCAGCAATTGGCCCAACGCCTGGGTAAACGCCTCGGCATCGCCAGGCGGGGTTAGCCGCCCGCTGACCTCGTGCTCCAGGTAGCTGCGGTTCATGCCCACGTCGCTCACCACCATGGGCTTGGCGCAGGCCATGTAGTCAATCACCTTGCCGCTGCACTTGGCGCGGTTGATGTGGGTATCGCGGTAGGGGTAGAGCGCCACATCAGCCGCCACAAGTCGCTCGATTAATTGCGCGTGCGGCATAAAGCTGTGCCACTCAACGTGCTCGGCAATCCCAGCTTGTTCAATCGCTGCTCTCAGTGAGGGCAAGCCATCGCCCGTCGCAATGATGACAAACTGCAACCCCGCGAGGTTTTGCCGCACCGCTTGCACCGCCATGTCCATATCGTGACCATGCGGCACCGTGCCTGCGTAAATCACCACATGTTTATCGGCCCAGCCAAAGCGTTGGCGCAAGTCATCGCGTTGCGCCTCAGCGTGCGCTACTTGCTCTCGCCAAGATTCATCTGGCCCGTTGGGAAACAGCGTTACAGGCGTCTCCGGTTTGCCGTTTAGTTCCCGCGAACGTTGGGCCAGCACATGGCTGGCCACGGTGATGGCGCTGGCATGGCGCAACGCCCAGCGCTCTTGCCACGCCAGCACACGCTTTTGCAGGGCCGGGTAGGGGTTCACATCCAGCCAGCCGCCTGCGCCTTCCCAGTCGTCGTTGTCCACCAGAAGCGGCAAGCGATAAGCGGTAAGCGATAAGCGGTTAAGCAGCCACATCGCCAGCGTGCTGGGGCCGATGGGTTTGAAGACGTGGATGAGGTCTGGCTTTAGCGCTCTGGTTCGCCGAGCCAGTTGCCATGCCAACGACAGTTGCGTTCCGACGTCGGACGTCCGACGTCGGGAGTCAGTATTCTCCAACCTCACCCCCTCATGCTCCCAAACCTTGCCGCTGTCCGCCACGTTGTCGTAGGGTGGAATCAAGATGGTGACGGTGTGGCCGCGCCGCACCAGCGCCGTTGCCATCGGCAACATACGGGCGCTAACGGTGGCTTTGGGTGAGAACGCGAAGGGCGCGAGGTAGACGATGTTCACTTGCGCCAATTATCTATGCGGGTCAAGCGCTCGAGCTTATGACAAAGCGTGCGTTTGACGATGACAAATGACCCCTGCAATATGGCGGCGTAAAACAAAGACAAACGTGAATAGCTTTGAGGAAGGAACTTGTTAATCTAATGTAGGTACGGAGGTGATTGATGCAACAATCCCTATCACTCAAACCCACCCGTCGAGAATTTCTAAACTATATCTGGGGCGCTTCGATGGCGCTGGTATTAGCCCAAGCAGGCGGCATTACCTTCTGGTTTGCGCTGCCGCGCCAGCGTGGCACTACCAAGACATTCTCGTTAACCGAGCTGCCTACGCTGAACGGAAGGCCACTGTCGGCCCGCACCGAGAATGCAGGCTTTCATCTAACGCATAGTGAGCGCGGCATCGCTGCGTTCGACAATCACTGCACGCATAGCCGTTGCGTATTCCCCTGGTCGGAAGCTGCCGGTATCTT
>JAYTNY010000213.1:0-5547 GCA_043748055.1 Roseobacter sp. | reverse complement strand
TAGTGGTCGGCGATCTTTGCGCCGTTCACGTCAAAGGTCAGGCGGGTGATGCCGCGTGTTGTATCAGCGGAGGTGGTCGCATCGCGCACGTTTTCTGCGCCCGCCAAATACGCGGTCATGTCGCCGGAGGGCATCAGCGTCAGCGGGTCGTCCACCGGGGCGCGGGTGCCATCGGCGCGGGTGAAGGTCGTCTTGCCATCCCGGCGCTCGAACATGACCGGCGGCCGGGCGGTTTCTTCGCCGCCTGCAATGCTCAATCGCAAACTCATGTCGTCGGTGCTGCGCACGTCGCCTTCCAGCAGCAGGGTTACGCGCTGGTCGCCTTTGCCAATGGTGCGCGCACTCGCCAGCGGGATGAGATGCTGGCCGACGTTGGCGGTGAAACGGTAATTGCCAACGGCGCGCAGATTGTCCCAGGCAGCTTGCAGTTGCTGGGGCGGTGTTTGCGCGGCGTGGCTTAGGACATTGGGCAGAGCAAAGACGATGGCGGCGATGGCGCTCAAAGCGACGATGACATGACGAAGGGTAATTTTCACTGGCGATCTCCTCTGACTAGCACTGATTGCCGACATGAACGTAAATGCAATAGGGTGGCGTGCAATCTGTAGAAAACGAGCAAGCCCTCTAAATCCAGACGAGCTTAGCTGCAAGGGTAATAGCTATCAATAATTCATCATTAATTGGGTGTGAATTGGAACAAATGTGAGGGAAATGGGTCTTTGTGCAGGACGAGGCAGACAATTCGTGGATGACAGCCTCAAAGACTCGCTCAGGCCAGTTAATCAATCCACCTTCAATCCGCTTTCAATCCGCTTTCACCCGCAGAAACGCAAACAAACTTTCCAAATCCGAGAAATTCTGGCGCTCGCCCGGCTCAGCCACACTCTCCAGCATCGCCCGCCACGGCGCGTTGGCCCCGCCTTCGTGCCACAGGCGCAGCAAATATGACTGATAGGTGACAGACGGCTGCGCCGGAGCTGGGTAGTCTTCGTGCGTCATTGGACTTTCCGGGTTCGTAGATCGTGAATCATGAGTCATCTGGCGAATAGGGTAAAACGCATCAATAATTCATCATTAATCCCATGACAGAACAGCCCCGTCTTTCACTTTCGTTGCTTGGCTCGCCGTGCGTTACGCTTGAACCACTCGGTGATGTCGTGCTGACCAACCGCAAGGCAATGGCGTTGTTGGCGTATCTCGCCGTTAACTCATCACAAGCCCACAGCCGCGAAACCGTGCTGGGCCTGCTGTGGCCAGAGTTGCCCGAAGCCGATGCGCGCAACAATTTGCGCGTCACGTGGTCGCAGTTGCGCAGCAAGCTGGGTGATGATGCCGTTGGTGCAAGTGATGCATTTCTGCTCAGCAACCGCATCGAGATGCAGTTCAACCCGCGCAGCGCATATGGGTTGGATGTGACTGAGTTCAACGAGTTGTTAGCCGCTTGCACGCAGCATGCGCACAGCCGCCGCGGCAATTGCCCTGAATGCCAGGAACGATTGGCGCAGGCAGTGGCTTTGTATCGCGGCGATTTTTTGGCGGGCTTCTTCTTAAGCGATTGCGCCGAATTTGACGAATGGCTGATGGTGCAACGCGAACGATTGCGGCAGATCATGCTCGCAGTGCTAAACGAACTCACGCACTTTCACGCGCAGGCGAAACACCCTGAGTTAGCCGAAGGCTATGTGCGCCATCTGTTGCAGCTAGACCCGCTGCGCGAGGATGCCCACCGCCAATTGATGCAATTGCTGCAAGCGCAAGGCCAACGCACGGCGGCGCTGGCGCAGTTCGAGGTTTGCAAACGGGTGCTGGCCGATGAGTTGGGCGTGCAACCCGATCCGGAGACAGTGGCATTGGCTGCGCACATCCGCAGCGGTAGCGCCCAATCAACCCAAAGCAGCGAGGCCTGCCGCCACAATTTGCCCGCGCCGCTGACGCGCTTCTTTGGGCGCGAAAAAGAAATAGCAGCGTTGGCCGCGCAGATGACGGACACGCAGGCGAGATTAATCACCTTGACCGGTGCGGGCGGCGTAGGCAAGACACGGCTGGCATTGCGCGCTGCCTACGAAGCGGCGCATGCGTTTGCGGATGGGGTGTGGTTGGTAGAACTGGCGGCGGTGAGCGATGCGCTCGCGGTGGCGCGGGCGGTTGCAACGGCGTTGGGCGCACGCGAGCAAGCGGGCATGACGACGCTGCAATTGCTGAGCAACGTGCTGCGCGATAAACAAATTTTGCTGGTGATGGACAACTGCGAGCATGTGCTGAGCGAGTGCGCCGCGCTGATGGCGCAGTTGTTGGCAGTTGCGCCAAAGCTAGTCGTGTTGGCGACCAGCCGCACGCCGTTGCATGTTGCAGGCGAATGCGTGGTACGCGTGCCGTCTCTGTCTGCGCCGGATTTTGAGCGCAAGATGCCGCTCTCCGTTGAGGCGTTGATGGGCTACGAGGCGGTGCAACTGTTTGTCAATCGTGCCTCGGCGGCCCACACAAATTTTGGTTTGCAGGCGGCCAACGCAAAGGCAGTGGCCGACATTTGCCACAGGTTGGACGGCATTCCACTGGCGCTGGAGTTGGCGGCGGCGCGGCTAAAAGTGATGCCGGTGGATGCGTTGGCGCAACGCTTGGACAGCCGCTTTAAGCTGCTGACATCAAACAATGCCGAGGCGTTGCCGCGCCATCGCACCTTGCAGGCGTTGGTAGGCTGGAGTTACGACTTGCTCTCCAAAACGGAACAGGGGCTGCTGCGGCAGCTTTCGGTGTTTGTGGGCGGCTGGAGCCTGGAGGCGGCCGAGGCGGTGTGCGATTTGGGCGAAGATGCGTCGGTGCTCGATCATCTGATCGCGCTCGTAGACGATTCGCTGGTGGTGTTTGGCAGCGACTCGCAGCAACAACGCTATACCTTGCTCGAAACCATTCGCCAGTTTGCGACGGAACAACTGCGGCACAACGGCGAAGCGATGGAAGCAAGTGCGCGGCACGCCCGCTACTATGCGCAACTTGTGGCACAGGCGGCAACACACGCCCACACCACCGGCCATCAACAGGCCCTCGACCAAGTGGAAAGCGAGCGCGACAACGTGCTGGGCGCGTTGAGTTGGGCGATTGGGCATGACGCAGATTTGGCGCTGCACATTGCAATGCATTTGGGCGGCAACTTTGACTTCTGGGAGATGCGCGGCCATTTTGAGGAGGGGCGGCATTGGCTGCAACGAGTGCTGCACGCTACGCAAAAAAACGTTAGCGCGGCGCGGGCTAGGGTGTTGCTGGATGCAGCCAACGTTGAAGAGGCCAAGCCCGATTACGCTCAGGCATTGACCTATGCCAAAGCCGCCGAGAAGCTAAGTGACGATTTATGCGATGCGTTGGTCAGCATCGATGCGCGGCGTAGAGTGGCGAACATCATCGCGAAGCAGGGCGACTTAGCCGGTAGCAACGCGCTGCTGCAAGCGTGTCTGGCCGAGGCGGAACGGCTGGGTTACGATCAAGGCATCGAGAACACGCTGTTTATGCTTGCGCTCAATCATTTCGATCTGCACGACTATGAGCCAGCCAAGCGCTTGTTCGAGCGTTGTCTGGGTATGGCCCGCGAGCACGGTGACGAGTTGAACATCGCCGACTCATTGCACCAGCTTGCAATCATCATGGATATGCAAGGGGATGCGGCGGGTGCGATTCCGATGTATGAGGAGCTTGTGGCGACCTATCGTGCACTGGGCTATCGACGCTATCAGTCGTTGGTGCAAAACAACATGGGTTGTGCCTTTATCCAGCTCGGACAATACGAGCGGGCGCAGCGCTTGTTCGTGGAGGGGTTGTTGATCCGGCGCGAGATGGGGCTGCAATTGGGCTATGTGTACTCCTTCATCAACTTTGGCATTCTTGCCGCGTTCGAAAACAAGCCCGCCCGCGCCGCGCAATTGATTGGCGCAGCAGAGGCGTTGAGCGATCGCATTGGCTTTTCATACACTACCGTGCAGGACGATTTGTACTTGGCCGCCATCGCATCCGCGCGCGCGACGCTGGACGAGACGCGTTTCAACCTCGAATGGTCGCGTGGGCGTGGGCTGAGTGTGGCGCAGGCGATTGAGATTGCGCTTCAGGGTTGAGTGGACATGGTCTTTGTGTAAGACGAGGTGGACAATAGTGTGTCGAAATCACCTATGGCGCAGCCGCAGCCACACCCACCGTCGGCGTGGGCAACAGCTTCTCCTGCTCGGTCTGCAAGGTCACATCTTGGCCCATGCTAGCAGTGGCGGGACACGAGTTGTAGTTCTCGCCCAGCACAATGCGCGCCGCCGAGGCGCTGCTGGGGTCTAACTCGTTAATAATATTTTGCTGCTTCACGTTAAAAATCTGCACCAGCTTGCGGATAGGCGAGCCTTTGGATGAGGTGGTGTAGACCACCAGTTGGTTCTCTTTGAACTCTGGCGCGGGCATTTTGTCCACCGCTACCACGTTGAAGCCTTCCCACGCCAAACGCTCGGCGGCCACAAATTCCATGTCGGCCACTGTGCTGCCGTTGTAAACCTCCACCACCGGCAACACCTGCGCCTGGTTGCCGGAGGGCGGCGAGAGCGCCTCTTTGATAAACGGAATGGTCTTCTCGGTAGGGATAAGCACCGAAGCGCCATCCGAAGGCCGCGAGTAGGCCCGCACGATGCCAAACGTAATGACGCGGCTCTTCATCTGCAAATCGCCCAAGCGCTGCGCAATCTCGATGAACTTGGGCAGGTCGGTGATGCCGATATCGGTCTCCAAATAATTTCTAAAATCGCCATACAAGCTGATGGCGTTTTGCAGCAAATTGGAATTACGCGCTTTCTTGATGACGGCGCGAATCACTTTTTGCTGGCGGCGGGCACGGTCAAAATCGGTGGTGCTCCAGCGCGAACGCGAGAACCACAGGGCTTGCTTGCCGCTCAACGTCACGCGGCCCGGGTACACATCCAAATCGGTTTTGCCGTTGGCCGAGGACTTATCGGGGAAGGTGTCGTGCAGTTCGCACTCGGCTAATACCTCAACGCCGCCCAGCGTGTCTATGGCTTTGATGAAGCCTTGAAAATCGATGCGCACAAAGTGATCGATGCGAATCCCAAAATTCTTGCGCAACACCAATCCCAAGAAACCCGGCCCGCCGCCGGGGTAGTTGGCGATGTAGCCGCGCTCGTAAGCGGTGTTGATGCGGTCGGTGCCAAAGCCCGGAATCTTCACCACCAGATCGCGCGGGAACGAGAGCAGGCTGACCGACGGGAAATCCGGGTTCACGCTGGCGATCATCACCGAATCGGTGCGAGCATATTTCTGGTCAGCCGAGGCATCGGTGCCCAGCAGCAAAATGTTCAGCGTGCCGGGGGCTTGCTCAATCAGCGGCGCATCGCCTTCTTCCACGCCGGTCATGTCCACGCTAAAGGGCACGGGCGTCTTCACCACGGCGGTGTCCAGCGTGCCCGGGGTGGCGGTGTTTTCGATTGGGATTGCGATGGGCTGGGCCATAGCTGCGTCTGGGGTTTGCAGTGGGTTTTGTGTCGCGGACGACATTGCCATCGCTTCCAA
>JAYTNY010000212.1:0-17487 GCA_043748055.1 Roseobacter sp. | reverse complement strand
CCGCGTGCCGTAATTTGCGGCACGCGCTACTAACCGCCTAAAGGCTCGACCTCCGAGTTTCGCCTTAATTCAATGCCATTGCCCTAAAGGGGAGTCGTTAATTTTCACAGCGCGCTCCGCAAAATCATCTCCAACACATCCGCATTCACCGTGCGCGGGCTGAGCGGCATCAGCCGTCCGTTGCTTGCTGCAAGCTCAGCGATGCCGCGCAACTGATCGGCCTTAATGCCAATGTCGCTCAACCGCGCCGGAATGCCGATGTCGGTCTTGAGCCGATGCACGGCTTCAACTGCGTCGCTATCCGTTGCGCCCAGCCACTGCGCAATGTCTGCAAATGCGGCCGGGTTCGATGGCTGCAAGTACGCCATCACATACGGCATCATCAATCCATTGCCCAACCCATGCGAGGTGTGCGTGAGCGCGCCGATGGGATATTGCAATGCGTGCACAATGCCCACGCCCGCGTTGCTAAACGCCATGCCGCCCAGCGTGGCCGCCAAGCTCATGCCCTCGCGCGCTTCTATATTTTGCGGCTGGTACACCGCCAGCCGCAAGTTTGCCCCAACTAATTTAATTGCCTTCTCGGCCAACGCATCCGTTAGCGGGTATTTACCGGCGAAGGCCACAAACTGGTCGTTGGGGATGGCTTGGGCGCGAAAGTCTATGTTCGTGTAAGCCTCTATCGCGTGTGTCAGCGCATCAATCCCGCTCTCCGCCGTCACTTTGGGTGGGCACGATGTCGTCAGCAGCGGGTCTACCAGCGCCAGCCGAGGCCTTAGCACATTGCTGGACATGGCTAACTTGAGATGCTTGGTCGGGTCTTCGATGATGGCGACTGCCGAGACCTCCGAACCGGTGCCCGCCGTCGTTGGCATGGCGATGAGGGGCAGAGTGGGGCCGGGGATTTTGTCCTGGCCGAAGTAATCGGCAGCCTGGCCGCCGTGCGCCAACACCGCCGCCACAATTTTCGCCACATCCATGTTGCTGCCGCCGCCCAGTCCAATCACGCAATCAGCGGCGTGCGGTTTAGCGAACGCCACTGCCGCATCAATCACCGCCGTGCTTGGCTCCGGCACACACCCATCAAACACGACACAGGCAATGCCCGCCGTCGCCAAACTGCCTTGCACTTGCGCAACAATGCCCGCTTTGATGAGGTGAACATCGGTGACGATGAGCGCGCGCTTGCCACCCATCCGCAAAAGCTCGGCCCCGGCCTGTTGCGCCACGCCTCGCCCAAACACCAAATCGCCAGAAGTACTAAACCGCCAATAAGATCGCATGCCCACAATCTTGGCACGGCGCTGCAAAAATGTCGAGAACCCCCGATTTGCCCAATTTTCCCAGCCTACTATAATTTTCAGCACGGCAATGGCTGCCGTGCAACTCTCGGTTTAGGTGATCGTTTCGTTTCGTCAGATGTTTCGAGCAAATTCATTCCATACCATGACGCAGGCATTCCGATGGGCATTCCGATGCCACGCGTCAAAAGGTCCTTTGACCCGCTCACGAGCCTGTGCAATGGCGTATCGGGCATCGCATCAATCCAGTTTCGAACATCACCCCATCGCTCTGTAACCCTCTTACAGAGTTAGTACAGGAGCAGGTTACTCATCAGCTAGATTCTTTCACCTATCTTTCCAAACCTTCTTACATTTCGTCATTTCGTTTTTCGTGTTAGTCCGTTTTTCGTTCGAGATGTGTGCGGCGCAAGTTTCTGCGCTGTCATGCAGACTCACCTTATTTAGTGCGGCAAGATGCCGAGTGAACCCATTGTCAGGAGAAATATGGCTGGAACGAGACTGTATGTAGGCAACCTGGCCTATGCCACAAACGATGCCGGGTTGCGCAGCTTTTTTGAGGCTGCCGGTGAAGTGAAGAGTGCCGAAGTAGTGATGGACCGCATGAGCGGCCGCAGCAAAGGCTTTGGCTTTGTAGAAATGGCCGCCGATGATGGCGCCCAAAACGCCATGAACACGTTGAATGGCGGCGAGCTGGATGGCCGCCCGGTGAAGATTGACTTCGCCAAGCCGAAGGAAGACCGCCCGCCCCGCACGGGTGGCTATGGCGGTGGTGGTGGCTACGGTGGCGGCGGCGGAGATCGCGGCGGCTACAGTGGCGGCGGTGGTGGTGGTGGCCGGGGCGGCCGAGGCGATGGTGGCCGAGATCGGGATCGGGGTAGTCGCGGTGGCGGTGGCGGTGGCCGCGACGAGTATTAAGTCGCAGTAGTCAACAAGGGCCGATCTTAGATCGGCCCTTGTTCGTTTTCAAACAATCTTCCACTTCATCCACGCCGCCGAGTTGAAGAAACTGGCGACCACGCTGCCAGATGGCACCAGTTCATCACATTTGTTGCGCAACTCCTCTGGCAAAGTCATCTCCAACACCGGCAGCAGGTTTTGCAATTGGGCTAGCGTTCGTGGCCCTAAAAGCGGCGCGGTAATACCCGGTTGGTCTTTGGCCCACAACATCGCAAGCTGGGCCGGGTCGAAGCCATGCACCCGTGCCAGCGCTGCAAACTGGTTGCCCACTTCTACGCCGCGCTGGGTAATTCGCTCGGCGTAAATGCCGCCGCGCAGCACTGCACGAGATTCGCTCGGCGGCACATCGGCAGATGCGTAGCGCCCGGCCAGCATGCCCATTGCTAATGGCGACCACGTAAGCAGTGCCACGCCATGCCGTTGGCACATCGGCACCAGCTCGTTTTCGATGCGCCGATCCAGCAGGTTATACGGCGATTGCTCGCTCACAAATTTCACATAGCCTTTTAACTCGCTAGTCAGCAAGCCCTCCAACACATGCCAAGCTGGGGTCGTGCTGCTGCCGATGTAACGCACCTTGCCCTGCCGCACCAAATCATCCAACGCACGCAGCGTCTCATCCAACGGCACCTCAATATCAGGCCGATGGGTTTGATACAAATCAATGTGATCGGTCTGCAACCGCCGCAACGAATCTTCGCAAGCACGCAGGATGTGATGCCGCGATAACCCGCGATCATTCACTCCCGCATCCGTCGGGTAAAATACTTTCGTGGCGATGAGAACCTGATTGCGCTTCCCACTTGCCAATCCCCATTCCCCAATCACCCGCTCCGCCTCGCCTTTGGCATAGCTGTTGCTGGTGTCAATCAGGTTAATGCCTGCGCCCACCGCTGCATCCAGAATGGCGAAGCATTCCTCTTTGGGCGTGGGGTTGGCGAAGTTATCGGTGCCCAGCACCAGCGGCGAAATCTTTACGCCCGTGCGGCCTAAGTTGCGGTAGTTCATAAATCCTCTCGTCTATCATCCAGTCAACCATGTCACTCGTCTCCACGCTCTTTTCGGATTCCTTCTCCCCGCTCAAAGATCGCAACTACCGCATCTATATCATCGGCCAGGCCATCTCGCTCATCGGCACGTTTATGCAGCAGGTGGCCCAGCAATGGTATGTCTGGGATATTACCCACGATTCGCGCTGGATTGGCATTGTAGGCGCGTGCGCGTTTGTGCCGCTGGTGCTGCTCAGCCCCATCACCGGCTCCATTGCCGACCGCGTAGACCGCCGCAAACTGCTGCTCACCACGCAAATCACCGAGATGACGTTGGCGTTTATGTTGGGCATCCTGGCCTTGTCGGGTGCGCGCGAGATTTGGCCCATCCTCATTCTGGCGGTGTTGCTGGGCATCACCGCTGCGTTTAACTTCCCGGCTCAAGGTGCGTTTATCGGCGACCTCAGCGGCATGGGCGAGATTCGTAAGGCCGTCGCGTTCAACGTCACCATGATTGAGACGGGCCGCCTGATTGGGCCAGCACTGGCGGGGTTGGTGGTAGACCGCGTGGGCACGGGCACGGCGTTTATGTTGAATGGGTTGAGCTTTGTCGCCGTCATCATCAGCCTGTTTTTGGTGCGCAGCCAGCAAATTGTGCGCGCCGCCACTGGCTCGCCGCTGGGCAATTTTGTGGAGGCGGTGCGCTTCATCCGCAAAACCCCGCGCATCATAGACTTGCTGCTGTGCAGCCTGCTGGTCATGCTGTTTGTGTTCTCCAGCCTGCAACTCTCTGCGCCCATTGCCGACGATATTTTGAAAGGTGGGCCACGCCTGGTGGGTTACATGCTGGCGGCTTCGGGTGCGGGGGCATTGCTGGCCTCTTTGTTTCTGGCCCCACAATTGCAGAAGGTGCCACGGGCCGGATTGGTCTTGTTGCTGGCCTTGTTGTGGTCGGGGGCGTGGCTCATCATCATGTCGTTCTTTCGCTCGGCCCCGCTTACGCTGCTGGGCATTTTTATGTACAGCATCAACATTCCTGTGGTCTTAGGCAGCGTCAATTCGCTGACGCAATTGCTGGCCCCCGGTAACATGCGCGCTCGTGTGCTAAGCGCCTCGCAGATGCTTTCGTTTGCTGCGCAACCGTTGGGCGCGCTGTTCGTTGGCTGGTCGGCCAACGCCTTCGACCCACTCACCGCGATAAGAATTAACGGCGTGCTGATGGTGATGCTGGTGCTGGCTTTTCTAGCGCTGCGGCCAGCCTATCGGCAGTGGCGGGTGGAGCGTGCGCCGCAAACTACACCGCACTAAACCCACCATCCACGTAGTACATGCCGCCGGTGATGTAGCTGGCATCCTCCGAAGCCAGAAACAACACGGTGCGCGCAATCTCCTCCGGCTCGGCCAGGCGGCCCAGCGGCACCACCCGTTCGCCCATCTCACGCAGTTGCTCGTCGGTGAGGGGAGTGGCGCGGCCTGCGGCCCGTAGCATGGGCGTGTTCACCTCGCCGGGGCACACCGCGTTTACACGCACGCCATCGCGGGCATGTTCGATGGCGAACGTGCGGGTGATTTGGTGCACGGCCCCCTTGCTGGCGGCGTAAGCCAACGCGCCCTTGCCGCTCAACTCGCCCCAAATGCTGCCAAAGTTGACGACTGCTCCGGCCCCTTGAGCCTTCATCTGCCGAATAGCGGCGCGGCACATATAAAACACGCCGCTCACATTCACGTTCAGCATGCGCTGCCAGTCGTCGTCGGTTGTGTCTAGCCCGGTGGCGCGCACCATGATGCCTGCGGCATTGACGCAGACATCCAGCCGCCCGTGCTGCCGCACCACCTCGGCCACCGCGCCATCGCAAAAATGGGAGTCGCTGACATCGCCCACCAACGCCGTTGCGCCGATGGCTTGTGCGGCATCCTGCGCCAGCGCTTGGTTGCGGTCTACGATGAAGACGTGAGCACCCTCAGCCTTAAACAGCCGCGCTGCCGCTGCGCCCATGCCGCTTGCCCCGCCGGTGATGAGTGTCGTTTTGTTTTGGAATCTCATGTGGCGCAGTGTATCGGAGGTGAAGGTTTTTCTTTTTTCGCGAAAAAGATAGCGTTCATCCGTCCTACCCCTTAATCGCCCCACTCATCACACCCTCAACTAACTTGCGCTGAAATACAAAGAAAATAATCAGCAAGGGGATCGTTGCCATCACGCTACCCGCGAAAAGCAGATCGTAGAGCGGCGCGCGAATGGTGCCCGCCTTGAAGTTGGAGAGAAACAATTGCACCGTGCGCAAATCCGGTTTGTCGATGATGAGGCTAGTGAGAATATATTCGTTATACACACCCACAAACGTGAGGATGCCCAGCACCACCATGCCGCCCGCCATGATGGGCATGACGATGCGCGTGACGATTTGAATGGGCGATGCGCCGTCTATCGTGGCGCTGTCAATCAACTCATCGGGGATGGTGCTGGAAATAAATTGGCGCATCATAAAGATGCCAAACGCCGTAGCCATGCTGGGTAGCCAGAACGGCCAATAGGTGTTCTTCCAGTTAAAGGTCACCGCCATCTGCAAATAGAACGGCACAAAGTTGATGGCCGTTGGCAGCAGCAACGTCGCCATGACCACACTGAATAGCTGATTCTTAAACGGGAAATTGCGCTTGGCAAAGGTATAGCCTGCCAGCGTGTTAAAGAACACCTGCAACGCCACTGCCACGCCTGCCACCAACAGCGTGTTAAACACATAGCGCGGGAAGTTGTAGTTGTTGATGTTCTGTAACCCGGTCGCCGCAATCTCCTCGGGTGTGCCCAGGCCCAGCAGCAAGCGATACGCCGTAAGCTGTGGCCCGTTGGGCGGCCACAGTTGCGGATACGACTTAAACAACTCCTCTTTGGGCATCAACGACCCAATCAGCATGGAGTAAAACGGAAAGAGAAAGATGAGGGCCAACACAATCAACACGGCGTACAGCAACACTTGCCCCAACAGCGTCGTCAGCCGCAGTCGTTTTTTGTTGTGGGTTTTGTTGATTGATGTCGCAGCCATTTAGAGATTAGAGATTAGAGATTAGAGATTAGAGATTAGAGATTAGAGATTGGAGATTGGAGATTGGAGATTGGAGATTGGAGATTGGAGACTTCAATCTCCAATCTCATTTCTGAAGATTCCCTTCCACCGTCCACCAAGTCCGCAACAAGCGCAGTTGAATAAACGTGATGACCAGAATGATCAGGCCAATCAAAAAGCCCAGCGCCGAGCCTTCGCCATAGCGGTTGGTGCCGATCAAATCCATCATGCGCATAAACAGCGTAAACGTGCCGTTTTGCGGCCCGCCGTTGGTCAGCAGCTTCACCTGGGCAAATAAATTGATGAGGCCAATCGTCGCGGTGATGATCATAAACAGCAGCACCGGGCGCAGCATGGGCACGGTGATGCCAAAGAAGGTTTGCAGGCCGTTCGCGCCATCAATCTCGGCGGCCTCATACATCTCGCGGTCTATGGCTTGCAGCGCGCCCAGGAAAATAAGAATGTTCGTGCCGCTGCCCATCCAATGCAACAGCAAGGTGATGGAAATCTGGGCAGGCACAATCTCCACCAACCACGGCACGCCCTTCAAGCCCACTTCCTTCAGCAGCAAATTCACCCAGCCAAAGTTCTTGTCTAAAAACTGCGAGAACACAATCGCCACGATGACGCCCGACGTGACAAACGGCAAAAAGTAAATGGTGCGAAAGGTGCCGCGCCCTTTTAACTGCCGCACGTTCAACATCACCGCCACCACTAAAGCAAAGCCCAACCCTGTCGGCAAAATCCAAGCCCACAGTGCCAGCGTGTTGGTAAAGGCCTTGCCCAACAACGGGTCGCTGCCCAGCAACGACACATAGTTGTTCAAGCCCACAAATTCCATCGGCTTAATCCCCCCCGGCCAACGCGAGAAGCTGAGCCGCAAGCCCCACAGCATGGGGTAGATGCCAAACACCGCAAAGACAATGTAAAACGGCGCAATAAACAGATAGTCAATGCGATGCTTCCACATCTCGCGCAGCAATACGCCCAGTTTGCTTTTGGGTTTGGGCAGGGCAGGTGAGGGAGCGAGGGCCATGTATGAGGGATGAGGGATGAGGGATGAGGGTCTCAACTCATCCCTCACCCCTCATCACTTACTTAAGACTATCCAACAGCTTCTTGTTCTCGCTGCGCAAATCGTCTGCCCATTGCTTCACGCCAGTCTTGATGTCCAGTTCGCCCTTCATCATCGGCACAAAGTATTTGTCGAACAGCGGGCCACCCGCAATGCCAGAGAGGCCATACGCCGGGGCGCGATAGAAGTCGGTGCGCATCATGCCCAGTGCCTCGTTCAGCGTGTCCGTCCAACCCGCATCGCTAAACAAGGTTTGCTTGGTGTCCTTCAACTTGCTCGTTAAGAATGGAATGTAGGGCGGCACGATGCCCCAGTTACCGGTTACGGTTGCGCCCTCTTCGGTGCAGAAGGTGAACTCCATGAAATTCTTCACTGCATCCGGCACTTTGGTCTGCGTAAACGAGCTGAGCGTAGCGCCGCCCCACACATTGGTGCGTGCCTTCTCGCCACCCGGATACACCGGCAGAATCACGCTCTTCCATTTACCCTGTCCGGTCTCTGGCGTCTTCACCTCGGTCTGGAAGAACCCGCGCATCCACGGCGGCGAATAGGTGCCGCCCAACTTGCCCTCTTTGATAGCGCTCCAATACGGCGGCGAGAACCAACCGGCATCCAAACCGGCTTTGGCGTCCCAGGCCATCTTGGCGTATTCCACGGCTTTCACCGCCGCGTCGCCCTGATCAAACAAAATTTCTTCGCCGCCTTCGTCGCTCACGTTGCCACCCAGCGCGTAAAACGGGCATTGGAACATCAGCGTGCTTTGCCCGCCCGCATCCGCGCCAAACACATACAGGCTAGAGTCGGTCTTCTCTTTCACCGTCTTCGCCACGGCGATGAAGTCCTCATACTTCACGTTCTTGTCCAACATCGGCACGCCCGCCTTCTCCAAAATATCGGGCCGCACCCACAGCGTGTTGGGGGTGATGTCTCCAGGCATGCCGTAATAGATGCCTTTCACTCGCGCTTCAGATAGCTTGGCAGGCACCAACTCTTTCTCGTGTTTCTTCACCACCTCGTCCACATCCAGCAATGCGCCCGTGCGGCCCAGGCGTTGCACATCGGTGGCCTCATACCAGAATAGATCGGGTGCGCCGCTGCCTGCTGCCAATGTGGCGTCTACTTTTTGCACGCGGTCATCGCCCAGCTCTACTTGGGTGAACTTCACATCCGGGTTCTTCTTCATATACGCTTGCCCGGCGTCGTAGATGGGGTGGTCGGCGTGGCCCCAGAAAATCAGCTCGACTGGGCCGGTGCTGACGGCAACGGGTGCATCGGTGGGCTTGGCCTCAGCCGGTTTTGCTTCGGCAGCCGGTGCAGCGGGGGCAGGCGCAGCGGCTGGGGGGGCGGCACACGCAGCCAATGCTGCTGCACCAGTTCCGATCACAGCCACGCGCATAAACCTGCGGCGGCTTACCAAACGTTTAATCTCGGACTTCGCGGACATGGCAATCCTCCTAAATGAATGGTTGACGGGGATAGGCCTGATGAGTGCAGGCCTGACACATGTTGTTTTAATTCAGCGCTGAGGTGCTGTCAAACTTGGCTGGGTAATTGTTGAAGTGGCAAAACAATAAACACGAAGAAACGAAGAAACAAAGAAACAAAGAAACAAAGAAACAAAGAAACAAAGAAACAAAGAAACAGAGACTCGGTAGTTAGCGGAACGGTGCAATGTGCAACGCACCTCCCGCGTTTCGCGGCGGAAGTTGTAGCGATGCAGGTGCGTCGCACGTAATCACGTATTCACTTGCAAATCCGGCTTACGCCGATGCACCACCGCATCCGTCGTAATCGCCATCGCCGCCATGCTGCCCGCATTGCGTAGCGCCCGCTCTAGCACTTCAACCGAATCCACCACACCCGCATCAAACATATTCACAATGGTCTTCGTGGTCACATCAAACCCACACGGCGCACCCGCCGCGCGCACCCGCACCAAAATGGGGCTGGCATCGTGCCCGGCGTTTTGCAATATTGCCGTCATCGGCGCCGCCAGCGCCTTCCCCACGCATTGCCAACCCATCTCATAATCTAGCTCCGAAGCCCCAAGTGTCTGCAACTCCTTTCTTCGTTTCTTTGCTTCTTCGTGTTTCAATCCAGCTTGGCACGCCACCAACGCTGCCCCGCCACCCGCAACAACGCCGCTGCGCACGGCCATTTGCAGCGCTCGCACCAAGCGCCGCGCCTGGTCTTGGCGCGCCTCGGCTTGGCCGCTGGTGGTGCCACCTACGCGCAACATCACCCAGCTTGAGGTGAGCCGTCCCAGCCGCTTGCGCAGCTCCGGCAGACGATTCAAATCGTGCAAGCCCTCAATCTCTTTGCGCACAATCGCAATTTGTGTGCGTAGCGTCAGCGAATCGCGGTTCCCACCAATCAAGCCCAGCTTCTTGTCGTTCACCCACAGGCGGCGCACAAAGCCCAGGTCTTCGGCGGTAATTGCCGCAAAGCCTGCGCCATCGCCCATCACCAGGCGTGCGCCTGTCAGCGCGGCAATGTCCTGCAAGTTCAACGGCCGTATCGCGTCGCTCCCCGGCGATTTAATCAACGCGATCTGCATGGCCCCGCGATGATGCACCGTGTTAAAGCAGTTCATCGCCTCCTCGCTAATAGCATCTACCATGATGGCGACCTTCGTGTGCCCCAGCTCGTTGATGCGTTGCAAACCTGCGATGACCTGTTCTGCGCTGTCGATGCGCGTCTCTACAATTACAAACGGCACATCGTCCATGCGCGTAATGGTGCGGCCTTTGTCGGTCGCAAAGTTGGCGTTGTGCCAGGCCGTCTCAATCAAGCTGCCTTCCACATAGTCGCGGTCAATCCGGCGCGGCTCGTGGTTTAGCACTTCGATGTAGGCATCCGGCCCGGCAAACGTCACCGCCTCAGCCAACCGCTCGGCCAGTTCGTCATCTGGGCAAATACTGTGCACCAAGCTGTTTAGCAAGGCGCGGGCGCGTGGGCTACCGGTTACGGGCTGGGCCTGTTGCTTGAGGGCGCTACAGGCCGCATTGATCCCTGCTTCGATGCCGTGTCGCAGCATCATCGCGTTGGCACCCGCAGCCACCGCTTTAACCGCGTGCTGCATCAGCGCTTGGGCCAGTACGGCTGTGGTGGCTGCGCCATCACCCACCACCTCGTGCATGCGCCACAAGGCATGGCGCAACATCATCGCGCCTACGTCTTGGGTGGGGTGGGGCAGTTGCACGATGCGCCGCGCCAGCGTGGCCGCGTCGTCTAGTAACTCAGGGGCGCGGTCGCGGCTCATGCTGCGCTCCATCGCCACCAAACGCGGCAATGGCCCAAGTGTGGGTTTAACGAGGTCGGCGATGACGTTGATGCCATCCAATAAATTTGGGTTGAAGACGACTGAGGGCCGTGACACGGCAGGGGGCTGCTTTCCGTTCTTGCTCATGGGCAAGCGCGAATGTAGCACAGAGTGCGTGTCGCAGCGAATAGCGTCGTAAGCGAAGTCTGCGCAGGGTCTGCGTATCTAATGCGGCAATCGTGCGCATCTGTTTTATGACAAAGCGACTACATGGTTGCGTGTACTTCATTGCACCACGAGATATCCCAAAGGAGCAGACATGAACTTTACATTTCAAAAATCATTGACGAACGGTATCGGCGTTGTTATTGCACTTGCTCTGTTAGCAGGTTGCGCACAAGATCAAACGGTGAACCAAATTACCAGTTTGAACAACAAAGTTGCAGCGCTAGAAAAGAGCCTAGAGGCAACCAAGAGCGTGCAACCCGGCCTAGCCACAAAGATGGTCGAACTCAACCTCAAGATTGCGCAGTTGGAGAAAGACTTGGCCGAGGCGCAAAAGCCAAAACCGGAGCCGGAGCGCTACGTCATCGGCCTGGGCGAGATCATGGGCTTGACCCAGATGCGCCATGCCAAGCTGTGGTTTGCAGGCACCAACGCTAATTGGGACTTGGCCGACTACGAATTTGCCGAGCTGAAAGAGGGCTTTGATGATGTGATGACGTTTCATCCCACGCACGATGGCGTGCCACAGCCGCTCACACAGATGATCCCAACCTTTACCGATGATCCCATGGCCAAGTTGGAGAAAGCTATTGCGGCCAAAGATAAGACGCAATTTGCAACCGCCTTCGATGGCCTGACTGCCGCCTGCAACTCTTGTCACACCGCTGCCAACTTCAGCTTCAACGTTATCACGCGACCTATCTCGGTCACGTATACCAATCAGGAATTCAAGCCGAAGCCGTAAGATTAACGCTACGGTTTTTACATAGATCAGTAACGAGGTTTTGGCATTGTGCCAAAACCTCGTTTGCTTTTGTGGCGCATCCGTAAGACAAACGTGAAAGGCTATAAAATCTTACGATCATGTACGACCCAAGATTTAACAAAATGGCGCAAGTGCTGGTGAACTACTCGCTGGAGGTGAAACCCGGCGAGAGCGTGTATGTGTGGAGCACCACGCTGGCCCAACCCCTCATGTTGGAGGTGTACCGCGAGGTACTAAAAGCAGGCGGCAACGCCTACTTGCGAGCGGATTTGCCGGGCGCGACCGAACTGTTTTACCAATACGCGCAGGGCCAGCAGTTGGATTTCGTCTCGCCCATCGACCAAGTCAGTGTGGACCCGACACAGTTCCAGCACTATGTGCGCATTGGGGCGGAGTACAACTCGCGGCGGCTAAGTAACGCCGACCCGGCCAAGATGCAGCGCCAGCAAACTGCGCAACGCCCGGTGTTAAACCAGCGCATGGAGCTTTCGGCGCAGAACAAATACAACTGGGTTGTCACGCAGTTCCCCACCGAGGCCTACGCCATGGACGCCGACATGAGCCTGGACGAATACAAAGAGTTTGTGTTCAGCGCCGCCCTACTCAATGATCCCGATCCGGTGGCGCGTTGGAAAGAGATTGGCAAGAAGCAAGACGTGTACACCGATTACCTGAAAACTAAAGACGTGATTACGGTGAAGGGCGCGAACATGGATTTGACGCTGCGCGTGAAAGGCCGCATCTGGAAGAACAGCCAGGGCAAGCGCAACTTCCCGGACGGCGAGGTCTACACCGGGCCAATCGAAGACAGCGTGAACGGCTGGATCAACTACACCTATCCTGGCATTTATCAGGGCCGCGAGGTGGATGGCATTCGCCTCGAATTTAGCGAGGGCCGCGTGGTGAAGGCCACAGCGAAGAAGAACGAAGCCTTCTTAAACAAAGTGCTGGACACCGACCCCGGCGCGCGTACGCTGGGCGAGTTTGCCATTGGCACCAACTACGGCATCACCCAATTTTCTAAAAACATTTTGTTTGATGAAAAGATCGGCGGGACGATTCACATGGCCTGTGGTGCAGCTTACCCCGACACGCTGGCCATCAACAAAAGCGCGGTGCATTGGGACATGATTGCCGGTGCGCAAGATGCCGAGATTCGGGCCGACGGCGACCTGTTTTACAAAGACGGCCAATTTTTGATTTAGCTTGCGCGTTTTTTGGAGTGGAGGCTTTAGCTGGTTACGAACTCAACTGGAAAGTAACGCTGTAGTTGAGCTACTAACCGGCTAAAGCCTCCACTCCTTTTCTTGCACTGGCGAGAATCTATAATTCACGAAACAGATTAACCACACAGCTTGCGGCCCATTTCGGGCACAGGCTTAAGGAGTGAGATTACATGTCTACTGCGAATGCGACGACTACCCAGAACGGCACGACGACTACAACGCCATCTAAACCCCCATTTATAAAGGGGTTGGATGGCGTTGTTGCTGTACAGACCGAGATTAGCAGCGTGGACGGACCAGGTAGCACGTTGTGCTATCGCGGCATCAACGTACACGAGCTGGCCGAGACGGCCACCTACGAAGAGGTGGCCTACCTGCTGCTGCAAGGCAAGCTGCCCAGCCGAGGCGAACTGGCCGATTTCAACGCGCGCCTGGTGGCCAACCGCTGGCTGCCCGCGCCGATGATGGACTTGCTAAAGAGCCTACCGCGTGACACGGTGCCGATGGAGGCGCTGCGCACAGCCGTCTCAGCGTTGTCGTTTTACGATCCGGAGATCGAGGATATTTCCATCGAAGCCACCCAGCGCAAGGCGGTGCGGTTGATTGCGCAACTGCCGACGTTGTGTGCAGCTTACGAGGCACTGCGCAAGGGCAAGTCGCCCATCGCCCCCAACCCGCGCCTAAGCCACGCCGCCAACACGCTGCTGATGTTGGGCGCGAACCACCAAGACCCCGACATGGTGCGGGCGATGGATTTGTATTACATCCTGTTGGCCGATCACGGCATGAACGCCAGCACGTTTACGGCGCGGGTGGTCAGCAGCACCCAGTCGGATTTGCACTCGGCCATCAGCAGCGCGTTTGCAGCGTTAAAAGGCCCGCTGCACGGCGGCGCGAACGAAGCCACCATGTATATGCTGCAAGAGATTGACCAGCCTAATAGAGTGGACATGTGGGTGGACAACGCGTTTGCGACCAAGCGCAAGATCATGGGCATCGGCCACCGAATTTACAAGAACGGCGACCCGCGCTCGACACATTTGATTGCGTGGGCCGAGAAGCTGGGCCGCAAGCTGGGCCAGGTGAAGTGGTATGACATGAGCCGCATGGTAGAAAACGCGGTGTTGCGCCATCGCGATTTGCACCCGAACGTAGATTTCTACAGCGCCAGCATGATGTATTACGTGGGCGTGCCCATAGACTTGTTCACGCCGATGTTTGCGTGCAGCCGCGTGGCGGGCTGGTGCGCGCATGTGATTGAGCAATACAAAGACAACGTGCTGATTCGCCCCCAAAGCGAATATGTGGGGCCGACTGATCAGCATTATGTGCCGTTGGCGGAGCGATAAGAATTTAGGAGACAGAATACAGGAGACAGGAGTCAGAATTCTGACTCCTGTCTCCTGTATTCTGTCTCCTTCCTCACCATGCTTCCTATCGAACAAAAACTCCAGGCCATGTTGGATGCGCGCTTGGCGACGGTGATTCGCGCCAGTAGCACCCTGAAGGCGGTGAGGGCCGCCGAAGCGCTGATTAAGGCGGGCTACAAACTCATCGAAGTGACGATGACCGTGCCGGGGGCGACCGAGGCGATTCAGGAGCTTGCGTCGCGCAACCTAGAGCATATTGTGATTGGCGCAGGCACGGTGATGAGTGCGTATGACGCGCGGCAGTGCATCGAGGCAGGTGCGCAGTTTGTGGTCTCGCCCACTTGCGAGACGGACATTGTGCGGCCTTGCCGCGAGGCGGGCGTGGTGGCGATTCCGGCAGGCTTAACCCCGACGGAGATTGTGGCGGCGTGGCGCGTGGGCGCGCACTTCGTCAAAGTCTTCCCGGCGGGTGCCATGGGCGGGCCGGATTACATCAAAGCCTTGCGCGGGCCGCTGCCGGATATTCCGTTGTGGGTGAGCGGCAAGTTAAAGGCCAGCGAAGTGCCAGCCTACTTGCAAGCAGGCGCGCAACTGGTTGGGCTGGGCAGCGAATTGCTGCCGGAGAAATTGATGGCCGCAGAAGACTGGAATGCGATTGCGGAACACGCAGAAAAGTTGCGGCTGGTGGCCGAGGGAGCAAACTAACTCTGTGAGAGAGCATTCTGAGCGTAGTCGAAGAATGCGAACCATGTCGAGTTGCGTTAGCGAAGTTCCACATAGTCCGCGTCCTTCGACTGCGCTCAGGATGCTCTGCGATAGATTTTCTTTTCAGGAACAAAACAATGAGACTACAAAACAAAGTAGCGCTGATTACCGGCGCGGGCGGGGCGATTGGCCGTGAGGCAGCCTTGCTGTTTGCCCAAGAAGGCGCAAAAATAATTGTGACTGATGTGGTGGATGCTAATGGCAACGAAACCGTGGCGATGATTCAGGCCAACGGCGGTGAGGCGGCTTACATTCGCGCGGATGTGAGCAAAGAGAGCGAGGCTAAAGCCATGATCGATTTTGCCGAGCAGACCTTTGGCAAATTAAACGTGCTGTTCAACAACGCAGGTATCTCGCATTCGCAAGACGACGATATTCTGACTACCGAAGAAAAGATTTGGGATTTGACACTGGCGATAAACGTGAAAGGCGTGGCCTGGGGCTGCAAGCATGGCATCCCTGCGTTGTTGCGGGCGGGTGGGGGCAGCATCATCAACACGGCCTCGTTTGTGGCACTGCTGGGCGCGGCCACCAGCCAAATTGCTTACACGGCCAGCAAGGGCGCGGTGCTTTCCATGACCCGCGAGATCGCCAACGAATTTGCGCGCAAAGGCATTCGCGCCAACGCCCTGTGCCCCGGCCCAGTGCGCAGCCCCCTCACCGATACATTCCTAAACACCGAAGAGCGTCGCCAACGCCGCTTGGTTCACATCCCCATGGGCCGCTTTGGTTATGCCAAAGAGATGGCCTACGGCGCGTTGTTTCTGGCGAGCGATGAGTCCTCGTTTGTAAATGGGGCCACGTTTACGGTGGATGGCGGGATTACCAGCGCGTATGTGACGCCGGAGTAATCTCATCTTTTATCAGTAACATGCCAACTGCATTGATTTTGGGTCCATATCGGTTTGCATTCTTTGCATATGATTGCGACGAACCTCGGCATGTTCATGTGACGCGAGATAAAAGCCGAGCCAAGTTTTGGCTCGATCCCGTTGAACTGGCAAATAACAAAGGGTTTAACCAGAAAGAATTGAACGAAGTCGAACACATCGTTCAGGATAATGTGGATGAGCTAAGGAGGAAATGGGATGACTTCTGCGCAGCAACTTGAATTGATTGAACTTAAACTGACTCAGGCGGAGGCTGTCATGGCAAAAGTCTCCGACGACTCGCTCATCGTCGATTTATCTGATGGGCGCACAATTTCTGCGCCCATACTTTGGTTTCCACGTCTTGCACATGGGACGATTGAAGAGTGCGCCAACCTGAAAGTGATGGGCGACCATATTCATTGGCCTGATTTGGATGAAGATATTCCAGTGCGGGCATTATTGCTAGGCAAGGGGCGCGGCGAGAGCGCTCAGTCGTTGCAACGATGGCTAAACCAGCGACAGGCTGTGCCAGCCGTTTGAAATAAAGACGACAAAGCAAACCACAATGCGAAACACAAACACAAACTCCATCCCAGCCTTCCGGCTGCCATTGCTGCTCATCTCCCTTGTTGTTATCTTGCTGGTCAGCGTGGCAGGGCTGATTACGTTTTACCAGGTGAATTACGCAGGCCGCGTGTTCCCCGGCGTGAAGATGGGCGGGCTTGATTTAAGTGGCATGCGGCCTGAGCAGGCCTTCGGCGCAGCCAATGCGCAATCTATGTATTTTCGTTCGCAGGCCCTCACGCTGAAAGTGGGTGAGAGCAAATTTGTGTATCGCCCCGCCGATTTTGGGGTGGGGCTAGACCCGGCGCTGACGACGAAGCTGGCGCTGAGCATCGGCCATGAGGGTGATTTGCAGGCGCGGCTGCGTGAACAAGCCCGCGTGTGGTGGAACGGTGTAGATGTCTCGCCGGTGGTGCTGCTGCAAGATGGCCCGGCCAAGAACGTGCTGGGCAAGTTGGCCGAGCGCACGCAGAAAGCGCCAGTGAATGCCGATGTGGAGATTGAGAACAACGCTGCCCGTGAGATTCCATCTCAGCAAGGCAGCAAGATTGATGTGAACGCGGCCTTCGCCCAAATTCGCGCCGCTATACAGGGCGGGCAAAATGTGGAGCTGAACTTGCCACTGATTGAGATTGCGCCAGACATCGCCAGTGCAGCAACAACGGCTGCGGAAGCCAGCAAGATCGTCGGCAACGACCTCATCATCATGGTGCCGAAGTGGGACGAGAAGGGTGATGCAGTGGGGCCGGTGGAGGCCTTCCGTGTGCGCAGTGCCGATTTGCCGCAGTTTGTGATTTTGGAGGAGAAGGACGGCCAGAAGCAGGTGCGCTTGCGCCGCGAGAAGCTGCGCAGCTTGGTCGAACCCCTTGCGCCCGCTGTAGCCCAATCCACCCAAAACGCCAAGTTTGCGATGGACAAGGGCAGCGGCATTTTGAAGCTGGTGGCGTCGTCTAAAGTGGGGCGTGGATTAGACATCGAGAAGACGCTGGACAACATTGAGGCGGCGGCGCGCAGCGACAACCGCCAAGCTATGTTGGCGGTGACGACCAC
>JAYTNY010000211.1:0-6950 GCA_043748055.1 Roseobacter sp. | reverse complement strand
GCACCTAAATGTGCTCTTTTTTCTGTGCTCTCAGTGCCTCTGTGGTGAGATTTTCTTATTCCCAATAATGTTTTTTTACTACACCCTCTTGCAAAAGTCCGTTCGCACACGGCGCTCGTAGGGGCGTTGCATGCAACGCCCCTGCTTTTGTAAGAGGTCTACTTAATTTCTTCATCCGGTTTGTTGTTCGGCATAAATCGCTCTGGGTTTGGGCGTAGGTCAGAAGGCGTATTCGGGTAAGGCACCATGCCCTGCCCCGGCACCCCCCATGGGTCTGCCCGGCCTGGCACTGGGTCGCCTGGGTTGATTGAGCCATCGTCGTTGTAGCCAGCCACCCCCATCTCGGCCATATCCAGCCCCATGTTCTCGTGAAAAGATGAAGCCCGCAGCAAGTCGGAGCCTCTCAACACCAAAAAGAAAATCCACGAAACCGCAAATACCGAAAAGAAGATGGCGCCTGCTTCGATAAGCTGCGCCGTCATCTGCCCGGTGTTGCCAAACAGTAGGCCGGTGACCGGGCGATCCATGCCGTTCCAGCCACGCGTAATGGGCAAGGCCGCGCCAAACAACCCCAACGAGAGCAGACCCCAGATGCCGTTAACCAAATGCACTGGCACTGCACTCACCGGGTCATCAATCTGCAATCGCTCCAGGCCAATCGTTGCCAGGCAACACAACACGCCCGCCACCAGCCCAATCAACACAGCCGCGCCGCTTTCCACAAACGCGCATGGCGTGGTGATGGCGACCAGCCCGGCCAACACGCCGTTCACGCTCATGGCGGCATCAGGTTTTTTGATCGGGCTGACAAACCAGGCAAACAACATGGCCGAGACGCCGCCTGCCGCACCGGACACCAGTGTGTTCACCGCTGCATTCGCCGCCAACTGCCCCACTGCGCCCGTTAGGCCGTAAGACGAACCGGCATTGAACCCGAACCAGCCAAAGAACAAAATAATCGTGCCCATTACCCCCAGCGGGATGTTATGGCCGGGCATGGAATTGGCCGAGCCGTCCTCGTTGAAGCGCCCCTGACGCGGCCCCAGCGCCAGCGCACCGGCCAGCGCCACGGTGCCGCCCACCATGTGAACCACGCCCGAACCGGCAAAGTCCACCGCGCCGTTGCCAAAGCCTGCAATGCGGCCCAGGTTTTGCAGCCAGCCGCCACCCCACACCCAACTCCCAACAACGGGGTAGACAAACATGCTGATAAAGAGCGCCATCAAACAAAAGCCGCCGAACTTGAGGCGCTCGGCCATGGCGCCTGTGGGTATCGTTGCCGAGGTGTCCATAAACACCATCTGAAACAGAAAGAACGTGAGCACGCCAGACGACAAGGTGAGACCGGTGAGGCCAAAACCGGTGCCGCCCATCAGGCTGGCTTGATCGCCTATTTTGATGAGGGGCTGGGCCAAAATACTGACCCCCCAGTTGCCCAGCGTAATCGGCGCATGCGACCACTCCCCTGCGACAGCGCTCAGGGTGTTCACCCCAGGCCAGGTCACATTAATCGCGCCAAATTGGAAAGCAAACCCCACCGCCCAATAGCCCAACGCCGCAATGCAGAACACCATCAAGTTCATCATCATGGTGTGCACCACGCTTTTGGCGCGGGTAAAGCCAGATTCGACGAGCGCAAAGCCAAGCTGCATAAAGAAAACCAGGAAGCCGGTGACCAGCATCCACATTAGGTTTACAGCCAGCTTGGCTTCTTCAGCAGCGACCAGGGCATCATCAATGGTAGGAGGTTGGCCGCTCTGTGCCAGGGGTGGGTGTGCGGCGATCAAGTTGATGGCGACGAATGTTATCGCCGTTACCCCCAAGACCATTCGTGCCATGGCCGCGCGTTTTGTCATTAAAACTTTACTCAAATTTCACTTCCAGCTATAAAAAACTTCGATGTATAAAACTCAATTCTCAACGATGGCGCAATAGACCTCTTGCAAAAGTCCATTCGCACGCGGCGTTCGTAGGGGCGTAGCATGCTACGCCCCTACTTTTGCAAGAGGTCTAATAGATTACTAGCAGTAGATGGCATCAACGCGCCACTGCCCGTCCAAAGCGTCGCCTCGACCTGCTGCATTGTACCGATGCAAACCAGCTTTACGATTTGAAATCACCTTCCAACTTGCCCTGGCGCACCATCTCTTTGCAATACGCAAATAGCGCGTCGTACACAATCCACTCAGCCTGGTTATGCTCCCAGTCATTCTTATATCCAAGATGACGAAAGCCTTCTGCAATCGCCTCCAACCCCGCACCTTCGGGCTGATGCCACAACGTGTTGTCGGTGTCTGCCCCATTCACAATCTTGCCCATCAAGCGCAACGCCGGGTCGTCATACAAGTTGTATTTGCGCAAGATCGCCTCGAACGAACATTCCTTGCCGTGATGCCCCAACTCAACGTCTTTCACATCATATGGAATAGCGTTCTCGCTCACCGCAGTCTCCATCACCTTGTCCGCTGGCACAAACAAAAATTGCGCCTCTTTATCCACAAAATGCGTGATTAACCACGGACACGCTACGCGATCCACTTTCACTTTCTCTCGTGTAATCCACTTCATTTTTTGCTCCTTGATTTTGCTCGACTCTAAAACAGAAAGGTATCTGTTATCAATGTCACCAGCGCAGCGATGCCAGCAACTTTAGCGATGAGTTGGGCAGGCTCGCGCTTGCAAACGAACAAACCCAACACGAACGACGTGAGTGCAAATACACAGACGCTGTTTAGCACGTCTGCCCAAGATACCCTGAAAATAGGGTGGTCTACATTGAGATAAATCGTCGCGTGATTGAACTCGATACTCCAATTCCAGAGCATAGACGCGATCATAGGTGTGAGTGCCGTTGTAATCAGCGCAACGCGCGAGAGTTGTATTTTTAACAGCCGAAGTAATCCGATGGCGATCAATCCGATCAAGATTGACCAAATAAAAATATACGGGGTTAGAAAGAAAATCGGGGTTGTAAGAAAGCGAATCATTTCTGTCATTGCAAATTCATAGCTCGATCTTCGTACACCGCCGCACGATGCGACTGGGGTAAGAAAACATAAACTTTGTGGCGCTGCATATCCAACGCAAAGGTGTGCGCGCCCAGCTCTGTTTGCACGCGTTGAACGCATGTCATCGTCGTGGTATCAAACACTTCAATCAACCCAGGCTCGCCGATGGCAACATGCAAATGGCGCAACGCGGCATCAAAGAAAATCACATCGGGCACGCCGCTTAGCGTGCTGGTTTGGGTGATGGCGCCCGTGTGAATATCCACGCACACCAACTGGCCTCCATCGCACGCACAAAAGAGCCGTCGGTTCTCCGCATCCAGGTCTAGCCCATGTGGGCCAGCTACAGGGATAGCAAACGTGCGCGCCACTTGGGTTGGATGCTTCGCGTCAATCACCGCAATCTGCGCAGGGTCGGCGATATTGACGTAATGTGCATCCGTCTGTGGGTCAAACACAGTCCATCGCGTGCGGCCTGCCACGGGGATGTCGGCAATGCGTTTCTGCGCAGCCACATCTACCAAAGACACCGTGTATGAACTAGGTACATCCGGGTCGCCAACATGTGCCGAGAGCACTCGATTGCGCACGGGGTCGTACGAGAGGCCATTGGGTTTCACACCCACGCCAATCTTTGTCACGGTCGGCGAGTCATTTGCAGCAAAAACGCCAAGTGTGTTCTCGGCGCGATTAGAGGTAAACACAAGATCGTGGGTATCGCTCACCAACGCACCCGCCACGCCCGCCAAATTTGGAATCGAGAAAAGATACTGATCTGTGGCAAGATCAATCACATCTACTGCATCATTGCAGGTATGCGCAACATACAAACGGTTGTGTGCATGATGTATGTGTGCGTGATCGAAGCCGCCTTTGCCCTTGTTTTCGGGCAAATCAATAAATCGCAGAAATCGCAGTGTCATAGCAAATCACTTTGCCGCAGCCGTGCAGTGGCGAAATCGCGTCACACTGTCGGTTTTGGAGCCAATGCCCAGCTTGCTCGTGGCGTAGGTGGCGTCTTTGATAGCGCCGATGATCTGAGCGTTGAGCATGATGGCATTGTGGCACATAATATTCACAGCAAAACGGTGTTGCAATTCAAAGGGTATTAAGTAAAATTCGTAGGTCTTTCTTTGCAATTTCTATCCCTTTTCTTCGTCTTTGTTGTCACAATGCCACACACCGCTCCAATCATTGCAAAAAAGCTGTTGTTTTGCATCGCTCAAAACGGGAGAATTACTATGGATTTTGGCATTACGAGTCGAACATTCTGGAACCTGATACACCTGGTAGCCGGGGCCTTGTTGCTGCACGCCGTCTTCGAGATCGCCATGGGGCTGCTGCGCAACTATGAACCCAAGCGCGTGAAGTATGGCGTGCTGGTGCTGACGATTGTGGCCTGGGTCACCGTTATCAGCGGCACTTGGTTTGTGTATCCAGGCTATCGCGCACCTTTGCCAGAGGGCGCAAACATCTTGAATTATCCGAAGGCCTACTTGCTGGGTAACAACCTGGAGTTCTGGCACGATTTTGGGATGGAGTGGAAGGAGCATGTGGGTTGGCTTGTGCCCATGTTGGCAACTGCCGTGTGCTTCATCGTCTATCGCTATGCCGAGCGGCTGCGCGAGGATTTGGTGATGCGCAAAACGGTGACCGCCTTGATCGCCATCAGCTTTACGGCTTCGATGGTATCCGGCGTTTTTGGCGCGTTCATCAGCAAAGTGGCGCCCAATAACTTTCTCAATCTCAGCTTTATCGGCCTTCATTTCTTGATTGCGTAATTCAGTTTAGAACCTATCTCAATAGGGACGACATCCCTCGTAGAGATGTCGTCCCTGTTCTCACGCTTTACAAATTCTCATGCAAAACATGTCCACAACTCCCGCGCAAGCTGCCGACAAAATTGATGTCGCAATCAGCGCCACAGACGCCTCCGTCTTATCACCTGCCGTGTCCGTTGCTAAAGCCCTCGAACAAGCCGCCGTGCAAGCCAAGAACGGCGCAGCCATGGCATCTATGCTGGCTGCGGGTATGGGCGGCACGTTCTTCGGTATCTTCGTCACCCTTGCCGAGCATGTGCCCGCCGTCAAAGCCATGATGAATCTCTATAACCCAGTAGGGCCACTCAGCGGCAAATCCACGTTTGGCGTGCTGGCCTGGCTCATTAGCTGGGGCGTTTTGCACTACGTCTTGCGCGACCGCGAGGTGAATCCTCGCATTGCCCTCATCGTCACGTTCGTGTTAGTCGGTATCTCACTGTTGCTCACCTTCCCGCCCGTTTATATGGCGCTGGGTGGTTAGCCCGCATTCATTTTGAACACGAAGAAGCGAAGAACCGAAGAATAGAAAATAAGATTTCCTCTTCGGTTCTTCGCTTCTTCGTGTTTTCTGTCTTAGGACTGAACTTACCAGCCTGTCGTCACTAACGTCATCTCCACCCAACGGTCTTCGGCTTGCTTGGCCGAGTCCAATGTCTCCCAGTGATCTTCGGGCGGCGTGATGCCTTCGATGCTGAGACGTGCCGAGTCAATCTTTTGTGAGATCAAGTAATCCACAATCGCCTTTGCGCGCGATGCGGCAAACCCCTTAATCTGATCTTTGGTAAATGTGCCCGCTGGGCCAGGCCAAGCCGCCGACCCCTTGACCGTGAGAAACAGTCCCGCACGTTGCTGCAATGTGGGAATCACGCACACATTTAAGACGCGAATGGACTCGGCGGTGAGTTCGGCGCTGTTGGGCAAAAAGGTGAACTTGCGGCACGGCAACACGGCCAGCGTTTGAGAAACCTCGGCGGTCACTTCTACAACCGGCGTTGCTTTAGCAGCCACAACGGGTTGTGTAGGTTGTGCTGTAGGTGTAACGACGGTGGCTGCAGCAACCGATGTCGGCGCAGGTTTGGTCGTATCTTGTGCCACTGCGGTGCTGGCCGGGGCTGCTCGCAACGAGAACGTGTTGTTCACTGGCTTAACCGACGTTTGCAATGCCGTTTTAGACGCCAACGCCTGCACAAAGCGAAAGTCCACCAAAGTTTCAATCGGGGGAACCTCGGCGGGTAATTCCTCCTTGTTATCAGTCATCTCTTTCACCCACAAATCGCGCGAGGTTTGCAGGATATTCATGATGGGGGCCGCGTTGTCGGCCAACCCGGCATTCTGTGAGAGGGTGGCCTGAGCCGAATCCTTGAGGCGTGCGCGCAGATCGGTGGCGGCATTCTCTGGGCTGATGGTTGTCCAGTTGTTGTTGCCCCAAGCTGCGATGCTTTTAGCAGCCCCATCCACGTCTTCAATCTGCACCTTCAGCGTATCGAACCAAGCCTCGTGAAACGACTGAACCAACCCCGCTTTGTTGGCGAGGGCGGGGCGCGAGGTCATCAACGCATGCACAATCACGCGCAACTGTTCGGTGGTAATCAGTGGCTTGCCCCCTTTGGCCGCCGTCTGCGAGAGATAGGGTTCCCAGCCAGAGACGGCGTCAATCTTCCCCTCATTAAACGCAGCAATGGCGTCACCAATGGTGTCGAAAGATTGCGCCTGCACAGTCTTCTGATCTTCGGGCGACATGATATTAAGCGTATAGAGCATGAAGAAGCGCGAGGATGTTTTATCCACATAGCCCACGCGCTTGCCCTTCAAGTCTTCGTAGCTCTTCAGGTTGCCGCGCGCCCAAATGCCGTTGCGGCCTGCACTCTCATCCACGATTCCGGTGATGATGCCCATGTTCAACTCGGCATCTTCATCCACGCGCTCCACCATGCAATCCCACGCGCCATCCTGCATCAGCTTTACATGGGTCTCTTCGCTCATGCTGTATTCGCCGCCAAACTGCATCGGCACAATACCCAGATGGAAGCCGTGCGCCACATCCTTGCCAGTCATTTGCATCTGGATGAGCGTAAATGCCGAATCTGATTCACCGCCGCAGACAAAGACCGGCTTGCCGTCT
>JAYTNY010000210.1:0-5827 GCA_043748055.1 Roseobacter sp. | reverse complement strand
CCTGCGCACCGAGGCCGAGCGCGATGGCGTGCCGGTGACCGAATTCGTGCGCCAACTGCGCGCCCACATCAACAGCGATGCCAAGCACTATGTGCATTGGGGCGCAACCACCCAAGACATTCTGGATACCGCACTCGTCCTGCAACTGCGCGATGCACTCAACGAAATCGAACCCAATCTCCAATCTCTAATCTCCAATCTCTCCACCCTCGCAAACACATACCGCCACACGCTCATGGCGGGCCGCACGCATTCGCAGCAGGCGTTGCCCATTACGTTTGGGTTTAAGGTGGCAAACTGGCTGGCACCCTTGTTGCGCCACCGCGAACGTTTAGCGCAACTAAAACCGCGCTTGCTGGTGGTGCAGTTGGGCGGCGCGGTGGGCACGCTGGCGGCTTTGGGTGATAAAGGCCCGCAGGTGCAAAAAGCCTTTGCACAAGAACTCGATCTGGGTGTGCCCACACTGCCCTGGCACACCCAACGCGATTGTTTGGCCGAGTTGGCGAACTGGCTCTCGCTGGTTACAGGCAGCTTGGCCAAAATGGCACAAGACATTATTTTGCTGGCCCAAAGCGAGGTGGGCGAACTAAGCGAAAACGCCGACCCCACACGCGGTGGCAGCAGCACCATGCCGCAAAAAAGCAACCCAATTGTGAGCGAGCGTATTGTGGCCGCCGCGCGCACCAACGCCTCGTTGCTGGGGAACATGCATCAGTCCCTCATCCAAGAGCACGAACGCGCCACACACGGCTGGCAGATGGAATGGCTGACCTTGCCACAGATGATCTCTCTGACGGCTGGCGCATTGAAGAGCGCAGACTTTCTAGCGGCGAATTTGGTAGTGAACAAAGAGCGCATGGTTGCCAACGTCAACGCATCCAACGGCCTAATGCTGGCCGAGCGATTGAGCCTTGCGCTAACGCCTGCGCTGGGCCGCGAACAAGCCAAGCGCGTACTGCGCGAGGCCTGCGAGATTGCGCTGCGCGAAACCAAAAACGTGGTGGATGTGTTGCAAGGGCGCGTAGACGCAAACTTGTATTGGGATGCCTTGCGCGACGAAAGAAATTATCTGGGCGCAACGCAGGAGTTTATTGATCAAGTTCTGGTGGTAGCCGCAGGCTGAAGCCTGCGGCTACCCTGACTGAGTCCGTTTCGCATCAGGCATAAAGAAGGAAAGCGATGAATGAAGTTGTAATTGTCAGTGCCGTCCGAACGCCCATTGGGGCCATACGCGGCTCGCTCGCGCAAGTTCGGCCCGATGATTTGGCGGGCCTGGTGATTAAAGAAGCGGTGGTGCGGGCTGGGCTGGGCACGAAGTTTATGGGCGACATCGAAGAGGTGTATATGGGGTGCGCCAACCAGGCGGGTGAGGACAACCGCAACGTGGCGCGCATGGGAGCGTTGTTGGCGGGGTTGCCCCACAGCGTGGGCGGTGTCACGGTCAACCGGCTGTGCGCCAGCGGTCTCACGGCCATCAACATGGCCGCACGCGCCATCGCCTGCGGCGAGGGCGACATATTTGTGGCAGGCGGCGTGGAGAGCATGACCCGCGCACCCTACTCGCTGCCCAAGAACCCCGAAGGTTTTGGGCCTTCGGGCAACGTGACCATGTACGACACCTCGCTGGGCTGGCGTTACCCCAACCCCAGGCTGCAAGCCTTGTTCCCGCTGGAGGCGATGGGCGAGACCGCCGAAAATATTTTTGAGATGAGCTGCGCAGGCAAGATCGCTGGCGGAAAAATCTCGCGCGAGGAGCAAGACCGCTTTGCGTTGCGGAGCCAACAGCGCGCCATCAACGCCATCAACAATGGCACCTTCCAACGCGAGACCCTGCCGGTGAGCATTCCGCAGGGCAAGAAGCCGCCGATTGAATTTGCAATTGATGAATACCCACGCATGACGTTAGCCAATAGCCAATGGCAAATAGCAACGAGCGTGGAAAAGCTCGCTGCCCTGCGCCCTGCGTTCCGAGAAGGCGGCACGGTAACGGCAGGCAACAGCAGCGGCCTCAACGATGGCGCGTGCGCGTTGGTATTGATGAGCGCATCGCGGGCGAAAGCGCTGGGCATTAAGCCGTTGGCGCGTTGGGTGGCCTCGGCGGCGGCAGGGGTAGACCCGCGCGTGATGGGGCTTGGCCCGGTGCAGGCAGCGCGCAAAGCATTGGCGCGAGCGAATCTCGAAATCAAGCACCTCGATTTGGCGGAGGTGAACGAAGCCTTTGCTGTGCAGGCCATTGCCGTGCTGCGCGAGCTGAGCTTGAGCGAGGAAATTACAAATGTGAATGGCGGTGCGATTGCGCTGGGGCATCCGTTGGGCTGCAGCGGCGCGCGCATTTTGACAACGCTGATCTACGAAATGCATCGCCGGGCCGAGCAAGGTGAAAAGATGCGCTATGGTTTGGCGACATTGTGCGTGGGCGTAGGACAAGGCGATGCGACGGTGGTGGCGTTGATGGACCAGTAATTTTTTGCTCCAGAGCGGATTCCTGATTGGCCTACAACGTGAGCACCCTGATCCTTCGACTATCGCTCAGGAGAGCGCATTCCGATGCGCGCAGTCGAAGGGGCGGCTCGTATAGCAATTAGGAATCCGCTCTAAAGTTCTGGGTAACGGACAGTTCAAGGGTCGGGGGTATGCAAAGCAAAACACGGCTCAGCATCAAACTTGGCTTCAAACAAAGGAGACGACTATGCAGAGAAAAGAAAATCTTCGTTCAGCGTCTAATGCCATCCTCGCCATCCTCATCGCCCTGCTAACTATCGCCATCACGCTCACACCCATCCCATCCACCGCAAAAAGCACCGCAAGAACTTACGATGTTGTGTACGTCCGCCAGATGCGCAAAGATGACAACGAGCATATTGCCTGGCCCGAAGTTTTTCATCCGGGCCGGGTGGAACCCAACAGCGATTTAGTGCTGCTGCACCCGGATGGCAGCGAAGAAGTGCTGCTGGACACGACCAACGGGGCGGTCACTGATCCGTTTATTTCTTTGGATGGCGCATCCGTTTATTACAGCTTCTTCCCCGATGTGCGCAAAGACAAGCTGAACTACCAGCGCGGCGATTTGCCCTTTGCTGGTGCGGATATTTACCGCATGAACCTGACGACGCGCCAGATCACGCGGCTGACCCATCAAGAGTTCACGCCCAACACCGGCGCGGGCGATTGGCTGGAGAGCAACCCGGTAGACCCGCCCGCGCAATACAACCGCTTGGGCTATGGCATTTTGAACTTGGGGTCAGCGCCGTTGGCAAACGGCAAAATTGTGTTCACCAGCAACCGCAACGGCATGTTGCCCACGAAGGATTACACCAACCCAAACATGCAGCTTTTTGTGATGGACGAGGACGGCAGCAACGTGACCGCGATTGCGCCGATGACGCTGGGCAGCGCCTTGCACCCAGTGCCACTCAAAGATGGCCGCATCATGTTCAGCACTTTCGAGACGCAAGGGTTGCGCGACACGCGCCTGTGGGGCGTATGGACGATTTTTCCAGATGGCCGCTACTGGGATCCGCTCATCAGCGCGTTCAAAGACCCCGACTCGTTTCACTTCACCACGCAGCTCAGCAATGGCGATGTGGTGGTCGAGGATTACTACAACCTCAACAACTTTGGCTTTGGCGCGTTGTATCGCTTCCCAATCGATGCGCCCGCAGGCCAGCCCGAGTTTGGCAGCCCGTTCCCAAACTTAAATCCGCCGATTACACAGACCTTCACCAACTTCGTCTATCCGTTTCAGATGAGCTTTACGCGGCACGGCTTGTATTCCATTACACCGTTTACCAACGCCGCCGACGAAGCCTCGCCCAAGAAGAACGGCGAATACGTCGGCAAGTTCACTCACCCCTCGGCAGCGCCAAATAACGATTTGCTGGTGGCATGGTCGGGCGGGCCAGTGAACGCGCTGAACCGCCCAGTGAACTTGCCCGCGCCGGACTCAGGCATCTACCTCATGCCCAACGGCGGCCCCATCAACAGCCAAACCGAGTTGGTGCTGATTAAAAACGACCCGAACTACAACGAGGTGTGGCCGCGCGCGGTTGTCTCGTATGCGGCGGTGCATGGCGTGAGCGAACCCAGCGCCATCCCCTGGTTGCCCAACGATGGCACTGCCCACGCCGAGCTGCCCGCTGGCACGCCCTATGGCCTGATCGGCACCAGCAGCTTTTACAAGCGCGAAAGCTTCCCCGGCACCGGCAGCGCCGCGTTTGATGGACTGGACGCCTTCAACACCAGCGAGAACGACGCCAGCAGCAATTGGGGCTGGCAGGGCGCGGATGCGGGCCAATATGCCAACGCCGACATTTGGGCCGTGCGCGTGCTGGCGATGGAGGGCAACACCCATCGCAGCTATGGCCCGCACTTGGGCCAGCACTTCTTCAACCACATCAACGAGAAGCTGCGCATTTTGGGCGAGATTCCCTTGCGCAAATTTGACGCTGACGGTAGCCCAATTTTGGACAGCATGAGCAACCCCGACACCAGCTTTCTCGCCAAAGTGCCTGCGGACATGCCGCTGACTTTTCAGACGTTGGACAAAAACGGCATGGTGCTGAACATGAGCCAGACCTGGCACCAAGTGCGCCCCGGCGAGATGCGCGCCGATTGCGGCGGCTGCCACGCCCACAGCCAAACCCCGTTTGCATTTGAGGGCACTGCCGCCAGCAAACCGGATTACAAACTGTGGGACTTGAGCAAGCCGAGTAAGCCGCTGTTGACGCAGGACACAAACGGCGAGCCTGAGCTGCGGCGCGTGATCAGCAACGTTGTGAACATCGAGTTCTACAAAGACGTGCGACCTATTTTGCAAGCCAGTTGTGCCAGTTGCCACACCCAGGCCAGCTCGCCCGGCAACCTGGTGCTGGACGACACGGCGCTGATCCCGCTGGTCGTCAACGACTCGCGCCAAATCCCTGGCGACTATGCGCGGCTGTGTTTTGATGCCGACGCCAAGTGGGGCTATCCGCCGTTGGTGAAAGTGGGCAACGACCCAATCTGGCGGCAAACCAACGCCAGCCGCTACGTGCGGCCTTTCCAAAGCCGCCGCAGTTTGCTGCTGTGGAAAATTTTTGGGGCGCGGCTGGACGGCTGGACGAACGCCAACCACCCAACCGAGAGCACACCCGGCGATGCCAGCACCCTGCCTGCCGGCGCGAAGATCAACGAGGCTGACTTGGATTACACCGGCACAATCATGCCGCCACCGAACAGCGGCGTGCCCGCGCTGACCACCGACCAAAAGATGACGTTGGCACGCTGGGTGGATTTGGGTTGCCCCATCAACACTGGCGCAGGCGAGGACGCCAACTTTGGCTGGTTCGTGGATGACGTGCGCCCCACCCTGACGGTGAGCCAACCCCGCCCACGCGCCAACGCTGGCCCGCTCACCTCCCTTCGCTTTGGTGTGGCGGATGCGAACACAGGTGTGGATATGAGCAAGCTATCGGTGAGGGCTGATGTTGCCATCGCATCTCGCGCCGCCAACACCGAGCTGGCGGATTTGGCTGTGCCGATTGGCGATGGCATCTACGCCATCTCCCTTACGGTGCCGATAACCAATGTGACGAACGCGAACCTGAGCGTGCAGATTGCCGACAAGCAAGGCAACGTGACGAGCGAGAAAATTACCTTCTCGGTGGGCACGACGCCAGTCAACTTAGACAAGCGCGTGTTCCTGCCGTTGGTGCTGCGATAACCATGACCGCGCGTGTTCTGGATTCGACGCTTTAGCGGGTTAGTAACTCAAGTTACGCAGTTGCCAACCAAATCGCGCAACAGAGTTGCCCCTCAGAACCCCCGACCCCTAAAGGGGAGTCGTTGA
>JAYTNY010000209.1:0-6172 GCA_043748055.1 Roseobacter sp. | reverse complement strand
CTGGCCGGTTTGAAGCTGACCTTCGGTAGGCGGTAGAGGTGAGGCATGTTTGATGAACCCAAAGGCTTGAATGGCACAGTCGCCCTCAGCACGTCCGTTGCAGCCGACACCATGCCCGTGACCGTTGGCGCGGTGGATAACCACATCAGCGCGGTGACGCAGGCGACGCTGACCGAGCGCGCCAGAGACTGGAGCAAGACCACACTCAAGCGCGAGGCCCGTCAACTGTTATCAGATCGGCTCAAGACTGACCGCTCCGGCATCAGCCTGCGCGAGCTTGATGATGCCTCAGACGATACGCGCAGCAAGGCATTGAAGATTGCGCAAGGCGTGGTGAAAGATTTGGTCGCGCGTGGGCATACCTCGCCTGCGAGATTAATCAGCGACGACGAAGCGCGGCAACTGCTGAACTATTTGATGGCGACCCAGTTTGGCGCAGGCGAATTGGAGCCACTGTTTCATGATCCAGATGTTGAAGACATTCTGATCAACAGCATTCCCGTAGGGCGACGCTCAACACAGATTGAGGTGCTGACGTATCGCCAAAGCGGCAAGCGCAAAGAGAAGATTGAGATCGGCGAGAGCGAAGTCATCGAATTGGTCAATCGTGCTGCCCGTTGGCAAGGCCGCCAACTTACACCGGTCACGCCAATTTTGAATGCACAGATGCCCAACAGTGCTCGCATCAATGCCTCGATGGAGCCAGCCTGTCATCGCGGGGTCAGCGTCACCATTCGTATTCACCGGCTCATCGCACGCACGTTTGACGACCTGATACGGCTCGGCACGCTGACCGAACCCGCAGCTGCTTTTCTGACGTTGTGCGCACAGGCCAAGCTGGCCGTGTGCGTGGCAGGCGGCACCTCGACGGGCAAGACCAATTTTCTGAATGCTTTTTCGGGGTTGATTCACCCGCGCGAGCGCATCGTGTGCATCGAAGACACGCATGAATTAGACATTGCCGTGCCGGACAAGGTGTATTTGGTCACGGTGGACTCGCAGGACGGCAGCCGCGTGATTACACCGCGCCAACTCGTGGCAAATGCGCTGCGCATGCGCCCAGATCGCATCATCCTCGGCGAGGCGCGCGGCGGCGAAGCCTACGATGCCATCAAGGCGACCAACACCGGCCACGATGGCAGCTTGCTCACCGTTCATGCCGAAGATGCTGAATCAGTAGCCAAGCGCCTGACGCAATTGTGCCGCGAAGCACCTGAGACGCACGGCATCCCCGATGACTCGCTGCGCGAACAGATCGCCCGCGCCTTTCAGATCGTCGTCTTCATCGAACGGCACTATCTGCCCGATGGGTCATCCAAACGCATCGTCACCCAGATCAACGAACTGAGTGGGTTGGTTCAAAACGAACTCATCAGCCAGACCCGCTTGTTTCAACTCAACGAGCGTGGGCTGGAATGGACGCGGGCGCACCCGCACGACCGCATCAAAAAACGTTTTCACGAAGCAGGCATCTCGGACAAGGATGTTATGGATGCGCTGGCAGGGCGAAGCAAACCCTGGCAACGGTTGCGAGGAGGCGCACCTTCATCATGAACGACGCACTCAACTTTCTGGAGCAGCTTAGGCAGGTCATCGCCGACTGGATCACCCCGTTCTTGATGTGGATTCATGGACGGATTGATCTTGTCACCGTTGTCTGCGCTGTGGCGGCGGCAGGTGGCACACTCATTACGCTGATCGGCATCTTCAGCGTGAGGCGCGCCAGCTTATCGGGCGAGATGGCCCGTCTTGAAGGCGTGCATGAAATGGGTCCCATTGAGCGTCTCCAAACACGTCTATATCAAAGTGGCCTCCGCGTCCGCGTGCATGAATTGTTGGGGCTGGGTATCTTGCTGGGCGGTTTGCTCAGCGCGCCCTTCTTCGTGTTGCAATTCACCAGTATCGGTCTCATGTTCTTGATTGCTGGGCCGTTCATCTACTACCAATACCTGATGAACCGGCGTGCAGGCGAACTGCGCACCTTCCGCGAGGAGTTGCCGATTGCGATCCTCGATACACGCGATCATCTGACGGCCAAGGCCAATAACCTAAAGGCATCGGTGTTGGAGATGGCTGAGTGCGGGCCCAAAAGCCTGCGTCCCGAATTTGAACGGGCGTATCGCATGATGGACTTGGCCGACAACGAGCCGATGGCGCTGCGCACAGTGGGCAACAGCCGTCCTGAGCCATTCTTTCGCCAATTTTTGGATTGCCTCGCCAACCACCACAAGGGCGGCGACACCTGCGCGATTCTGACGCGCATCGCGCAGGGCCAACGCTCACACAATCGGTTGCAATCGCGGGCACGCTCACGCCAGGCGGGTGCGCGCATCGTCGGGTTGGTCTACATGCTTGGTCCGGCAGCGATGGCGTTGTTTATGGGTCTTGTCGGCGGCCTCAACTCACGTGAGTTCTATCAAACTCCCATCGGCCAACTGGTGCAAATTCTGGCGGTGCTTTCTGGCTTGGCTTCATATTGGGCCAGCAGCCGTATTGCTCGACGCGGCCTGTATATGGATGAGGTAGCTGGTGCGCGCATGCCAACGGGCGATGTGCCAGCTCTGGTTGCGGCAGATGAATTTGGCGGTACCGCTACACAAGAAGATGACAGCGAGGGCGAAACTTCACTGTGGGGCTATGACCCATCGAACGCTGCATTTGCAAATCACACACAAACCACAAACTCCCCGCTACGCCAGAACAATATCCCCGAAGTTGATGCTAATACAGATGTCGAGGCAGGTGATCCTAACGATTGGGGGTACGACGTAGCGACTTCTGACTCGTCGCCCGCAAGCGACTTTTTGCCTGATGAAGATGATGCAGGTTTGTCGGGCTTTGGGTATCACTATGCGGACATCAACCCTGAAACTGTCGGCTCGGTTGATTTGGATCATCTACTTTCTGATGAGTCCGAAGAAACTCGCCGGCAAGACCCCGCATTGACCTCGAAAGTCGTCGCAGCATCTGATGCCGAAGCGCCAGCCATCAATCGTGACATTGAATCCAGTGAGACAAAAACGCCGGATGCTAGCAGTGACAACGACATCGTGCCACCCGTCTATGGTCGTAAACCTCGGAGCAATGGAGGTCAGTCATGAATCTGAATGCCTTGAACCAATTCGATTGGCGCAGCCTGCTGAATATCCTGAATCTTCATCCATCCGTTTTTGGGTGGGCGCTGTTGGCTGCGTTTGGCGCGTTTTTGATCGCCTCGAACCTCGGCTTGGTCACGAGCTTTCAATTGCCCGGTAAGCGTGCGAGCCTCGAATCGGCCATTGCCCAACTTGAGGGCCATGAAGAGCCCGATCACCTTGCGGTATTGGATGGCTTGCCGGTGTTGGATCGCGTGTTTGGGCCACTTATCAAGTCCATTGTGAGTGCGTTGCCGCACAACGAAGATGCCTGGATCGAGAACGCGCTCGATTTGCTGAACTATCCCGGCTACATGCGCTCGGTCGCCGATTACTTTGCGGGGCGGGTGTTCTACGCCATGTTGGGCTTTACGCTTGGCATCGTGCTGGGCATTGAGCAGGCTTTGCTATTTGACTCGTCAAGCCTGTTTATGGGACTGCTCATTCTGCCGCTCGGCCTCTCGCTGCTGGGGTATTGGACGCCTAAGCTCACGTTGATCTCGCGACTGAAGGCGCGTTGTGACCTGATGTTGTTCGACGCGCCATATGTGTTTGACCGCCTCGCTGTCGCAGTCATGTCCAACCACAACGATCTGCTCGAAGGCATGAAGGGCATGGTGGCGGATGACGAAACCAGCCGTGAGCAACAGCAGGCCGAAGCCGATGTCGCAACCCGACTGAGCCTCATTAAAGCGACCAGCGTGCCAGAGGGTGGTTACCTGATGCGCGAGCTGCGACTCGTCGCCGAACGCAGCATGCACGGCATGTCGGTGGCCGAGAGCTTTTATGAGATGGCCGAACGAAATACCGATGTGCCCCTCATTGAGCAGTTTTGCAGCCGTATGAGCGTGTTGCATCCCAGCGGGCTGAGTGTTGTGGATTCGTTGCGAGCGTTGGGAGACCGCGCCGCAGAAATGGTGGAAGACGCGATTGAGACCCGTTCGGCCCAGAATGAAGCCATGATGATCGTGCCGACCTTTATCGCGCTCATCGGCATGGGCGCAGTCATCGTCGGGCCCTCCATTGCCATTCTCACGGGTGGCTTCTAGTCACGCCAATCTTCGTTGCTTGTGTTCCGGCATGAGCCGTCTGGACAACCTCATGTCGGTCTCAAGACCCGTGCGCCGCTGGGACTTACGCGAAACAGTGGCGCACGATTCCAGAACATTCGATTCGCGTAAATAAGGCAAGTTCACATTCAAAGGAGAGATTTCATATGTTCAACCAACTCATGACGAAAACCAATTTGACGATCTTGAAGATCACAGATGCGCACGACCGAGTGCTGGCTCGCCTGCAAGCTCGTGCGACAGACGGCCCAGACCTGACCTCGAACGAAGGTGTGTCTGCCGAAGCCCTCTGGACGTTTATCGCCGTCGGTGCGGTGGCGCTGCTGGCCTCGCTGGTCTTGGTGCCACTCTACAACGCGGTACTGCTCAAAGGCAACACCGCTGTGACCAACGTCAATGGCTTGCCGTGGTGATGGCGCAGAAGATTGCTGCGCTGATGGTTGTCGAACGAGTAGCCATCAGCGCAGCCACTTCAAGGGGGACACTGTGACAAGCAAACGCATCAAGCCAATCGTTGACAAACTCAAGAAGCGCTTACGCCGTGGTGCGAATTTGGCATCCAATGCGGGCATGGCTGAGACAACCGGCTTCATCGTCGCGATTCCATTCTGGTGGTTGGCGTATGGGCTGATCCTAGCCTTGAGTTATTGGGGCTGGTCACTGGCGCTAAACAGCATCGGCATTCAACGTGGCACGTTTGCTCAAGGCATTGGGCGAGACGGCGTGGCGCATCATCGCTCCATCGTCCAGGCTGGGCTGGGGAACTACGCCAGCGATTACATGGGTGCCGCGTCGTTCACGAAGCAAGGCGAACGTGCGTTCATCGGCACGATCAGTGTGACCGTAGACATCACCGCCTTCCCTGCGCCGGATGCTGTTTCGGTTCAAGCTACATCGCTTTCGCGCGAAGAACGTTTTTATGCGCGACCACCTTCAGGTGGATGGGAGTAAGAGGAATCAAAAGCCATGCATCGCCTACTTACACGCCTCCGACGCGGGCCGAATATGCAGTCACGAGCCGGTGTCTCTGAGATGGTGGGCACGATTGCCGCCGTGCCCTGTCTCGCGGTCATTGCCTTCACTTTGGTGTTTTACATCCGGGCATGGCATGCGCGGGCTGCGGTAGAAGACACAGCCGCAGTGGGTGCCAGATGGGCGACGACATCTCTCAGTGGGCAGCGCGGTTGTATCCAAGCGATGCAAGCAATGGATGCGGTCATCGGTGGGTATCACTTGAATCCGTCAACGGCAGTCAAAACCGTTTATGTAGTGAATGGGGCTGGCACACCAACAGGTGGACGGTGGGGGCGTGGCTACAAGGCTGTCGTACAGGTGTCGTATGTCGTAGATCAGTCGGTTGTTCCCATCGTTGGCCCACTACTTGGCAACCCAACGATCACAGCGCGATTTGTAGTGCCGATTGATCCGTTCAACAACCGATACGAGTGGACATCATGTTCTTAAGACGCAAACCAAAAGCTCCCAACCTAGCATCAAAAGCGGGCATGGGTTACGCCAGCCTGATGGTGCTGTCCATTCCGCTCTTTATGCTGTTGATGAGTGTGACGATTGACGGGTTGGCGATGGCCGCGACGTATCGGCATGCCCTTGCACTCGCCACCATCGGCGTACAAGCAGGCTCAACATCAGTGGACTTTAACGGAGGAGCGCCCCAGCTTAATGGCAATGCTTGTTCACTAGCTGAGCAAACCATCTGCGACAACATGGCAACCAGTTGCAGCGCGACGATCAATCGCGGGTTCTGCTCTCAGAACGGCAACGACTTGACGGTTGTGGTGCGCCTCCAACCCAAGACATTTTTCAACGGCGCTGCGGCGCAATATGGGCTGTCGCTGACGTTTGTGCAAGCCAGCGTGACCGGCGGCCCAGTCTATGGCATCAACGGCGCAGAGAACTGAACCGCGCCATTTGGAGACTTCTCAATGGAATCAACTGTTAATACCCAAT